>JAZFVB010000032.1:0-3988 GCA_036447515.1 Nitrospinota bacterium | reverse complement strand
ATGCGGCAGCAGAAGTAAGAATAAAAATAATTGAGGGTAATTTCATTAAGGAGAAAGTTAGGTATTATAAGATTAAGAATGATCTCCATGAACACCTCACTGAAAAGATAAAAGAAGAAGTTAATGAACTAATTAGAATTAAAGCAGAATCTATAACAGATCAATTCAAAGAAGATACCACTGAATATAATGATTTCTTGTCAAGAACATCTGCAGCTATTTCTATGTTATGTGAGCTATTAATAAAGGGATTAGAAGTCTACCCCTCCTTAAAGGCTCCGGAGGAGACCCAAAAGCTTTCTGATGATTTCAGAAATCTCCAAGCTCAATATGAAGAGAAAGTTAAAGAACTCCCTCTACCAACAAACACAAAAGAAAAAAATAGTGATAAGGAAGAAGATATAGATGAAGAGTCCGCTAGTGACAGTGAAAATGAGCCTGATGGCGATAATTAATTTCGCCCCCGGCGGAGTCTCCGTCAGGGACTCTGCCGTTCCCCCCTTGTCGCCGGAGTCCCCGCTGTCGCGCGAGACTCCAGCGGGGGATGATTCTGTGCAGGCGAGCCGCTAATATTTAATTAGGTGGCCGGGAAGTTCCAGTCCTCAAGTTCTTTTTTTATTCCGGATATCTTTGTGCGGTTTTGGATCGCTTTGAGGATCTTCATTTTCTGTTTCGTTTCGCCGTATAGGATAGCGCCGATTATCACGTCGTCCTTTAAAACGAGTTTTTTATAAATGAACCGGTCGTCGTCTTTAAGGACTATCGATTCGTGTTTTCCTTCGTCGTCGATTTCGCCCGCAGAAAAGAGGTCTATGCCGGCGACTTTGAGCGTCGTCTGCATGGTGTGGCCTTCGTAAAGTTCGTCGCCTCCCGCCATGTTTGTTCCGGCCACCCTGCCCTGCTTTTCGGCGGCTGGCCAGATGCCGTAGCATCTGCCCCGGTGTTCTATCAGGTCGCCCGCGGCGTAGATGCCTTTCATTTCCGTTTCCATTTTGTCGTTTACCTGAACTCCCATAGCGGTTTTTATGCCGAGGTCTTTGGCGAGGGCCATATCCGGGTGAATCCCTGCGGAAATAAGTATCATGTCGCAATCTATCCGCCTGCCGTTTTTAAGCAAAAGCCCTTCTACATTATCTCCGCCAAACTTTTCGCCGCCGAGTATTTCCTTCGATTGCGCGCCGAGGTAGAAGGTGAATCCCATTTTTTTCAATTGCGATTGAAGTATCATGCTTCCCGTCCCGTCCATCTGCCGGGGGAGGAGACGCTTAAAATATTCGGTCACCGATACGTTGTTTCCCGCTTTAATGAGGCTGTTGGCCGCCTCCAGGCCCAAAAGGCCGCCGCCAATTACAACGATGCGGCTGTTGGTGTAGTGGCGGAGGCTTTTGGCGTAATCGATTATCGCCAGTGCGTCGTCGAGCGTCCTTAGCGTAAAGACGCCTTTCTTCTCGACGCCCGTTATCGGCGGCACGAAGGGGATGCCGCCCGTCGCAAGCAACAGGCGGTCGAATTCTATAGATTCGCCGTCCGATGTACTAACCGTTTTTCCGGCGGCGTCTATCGTTTCCGCCTTTGTATTCAGGCGCAGATTTATTTTGTTGTCGGCGTACCATCCGTCCTTTTTCAGTTTGAGTTTTTCTTTCGGTACGCTGCCGTCCAGGAAATGAATCAACCTTATGCGGCTGTAAAAGGCATCGGGTTCTTCCGTGATTATCGTTATTTCGCCTGTCGGGTCGGCATGCCTTATGGCTTGTGCGGCCGTGGTGCCCGCAACGCCGTTACCGATGATCAGATATTTCATTCCGCTTTCTTTTAAAAGTTTGCTGAAAAAGTCCGTCCGGGACTTTTTCAGCCACGGCTTGGCCGAAGTAAATTCGTCCAAGCCTTTCAAATCGCTTGGCCTTCGCCCTGCGCAATTTGGGCAATCCATTTAAATTCCGGCCATCGATTGCTCATCAGGCTGCTTTTACAGCAACCGGCTAATATTGCGAACGGTTAATAAAGCTTGGTGGTTTGGTTTTCTACCTTTATATCACGATGCGCAAAAGAAATCGACTCCTTCGGTGAATCCGGCGTTTTGCGCAAGAAGCCTTATCTCGTCCCTCGCGTCCCACGAAGAGACGGCCGATATCAGCATGTGATCGGTAAATAAATGCAGCTCTTCGGGCGAGTGTACCGGCAGGCCCAATTTTGTGCCGCCTATTTTGCGCGGGTTAATATCGAAATAGGCCTTTAGCTTTGCGCCGTATTTTTTAAGGTATTTGCCTATAACCTTTCCGGTGGTTCCCGCGCCCTGTATAACTATCTTTTTATCTCCCGCCGCCTTTGCAAGCTTGGCAAGGTAAAAAGCCCTGGCCATGTGGAAGCTTTTGCGGGAATATCTCTTTTCGTTGCGCGACATGCGCGCCGAGTGGTCGCGCCACTCCAGCAAAAGTTCCGGCGCCTTCGCCATGCGGATACCGGCAAACTTTGCCCTTAGCCACATGTCGTAGTCCTCCGGCCAGCCGTTGTCCATGTATCCGCCGAGTTTTTCGACGACGCTTTTCCTCATCATCACCGACGGATGAGGCAGGGGGCTTTCGACGAAGATTTCGCGCTCGATCTCTTCGGGCGACAAAAGGGAGTTTACCCATTCCTCGTACCTGCGGTAACCTTCCATCACCCCGTCTTCCCGGAAAATTTTCACTTTGCACCCGACTATGCCGATATCGGGGTTATTGTCGAGAAAGGCGGTTTGGAGCTTCAACCGGTCGTTGCGGCATATGTCGTCCGCGTCCGCGCGCGCGACGAACTCGCCTTGGCATATTGAAAGGCCGAAGTTGAGGCAATCGACGAAACTTTTGCCGTCAAACCGGTTAATCTTCAGCCTATCGTCTTTTAGCGCAAATTCGGAAAGGATTTCCGGCGTGGAGTCGGTTGACGAATGGTCGACGGCAACGATCTCGAAGTTTTCATACGTCTGGGCCAGGAGCGATTCCAGCGCGTCGGCCAAGTGATCGGCGCCGTTTTTTACGGGAAGAAGAACCGATACAAGTCCGTGTTTTCCTCTGATAAAAGTCATAGATTAAATTCCGGCATTGAAATATCCTAAAATTAGTTCATAGTAACAGATTGCTTATTCGGCAGCCTGATATAAAAATTTAACAGAATTTGGAGGATAAAATGAGCGTTAAGGAAGAAGTTGAAAAAGCGCTGGGTGAAATACGCCCCATGCTGCAAAACGACGGCGGAGATGTGGAGCTTGTGGACGTAAGCGACGAAGGCGTAGTTCTGGTAAAGCTTCAGGGCGCCTGTTCCGGATGCCCCAGCGCGACGGTTACGCTAAAGCAGGGCATAGAGCGCACCATCATGGAAAAAGTACCCGCAGTTAAGGCCGTCGAGGCCATAGGCTAGAAGCCCCCGTTTTGCGTGAAGGAAAAAACGTGAAGGAAAAAATCCAAAAGGCCCTTTCCGGCGTAAAGTATCCGGGGTTCGACAAGGACATCGTTACTCTCGGCATGGTGGAGGAAATAGCGCTGGAGGGAGGCGTTGCGGCCGTCAGGATGAAATACGTTTCTTCCGAGGACGTAAAGGCAACTATTACGGACGGCATAACCGCCGCTATTTCGCCGCTTGGCGTGAAGGTACAGGTTCAGTTTCCGCCTTCAGCCCAATCGGGGCCGCAACAACAGGCCGGCGGGAAACAGCCGGGGGGCAAACCCGCTTCACCGCCTATACCGCCCAAAAAGAAAATCGAAGGAGTTAAGTACGTCATTCCCGTGGCAAGCGGCAAAGGGGGCGTGGGCAAATCGACAACAAGCGTAAACCTTGCCGTTGCGCTTTCGGTGGAAGGCTACAAGGTCGGCCTTCTGGACCTGGACGTTTACGGGCCATCGATACCGATGATGCTGGGACTAAAGGGAAACCATACCGCAACGCCTGAAGGAAAATTGATGCCTAAGGAAAAGCACGGCCTTAAGATAATTTCTCTCGGGCTGATGCTCGACGA
>JAZFVB010000031.1:0-3900 GCA_036447515.1 Nitrospinota bacterium | reverse complement strand
AGGAAGCCGGTTTGTTTTTCGGCGGGGATTTTGCTGTCCAGTTCGTGCACCATTTTCCTGAATTCGTCCGCCTGCAGGAGATTTTCGACTATCAGGTACGCCTTGCATATTTCCGCGGGTTTACATCCCGTCGCCTTTTCCGCGGCGTAAACGAAGGTTACCCCCGCCTGGTTTACGATTTTGTTGCTGAGAACCGTTGCGATGATTTCCTTTTTAAGGCGGTGTTCGCCCAGGTGCGTGGCGTAGTCGCGCTGGATTACCGAGGGGAAATAGCCCACGAAGTAGCGCTCGGAAAAGACGTATTCCACCAGCTTTGACGTCATGATTTCCGCGTTCAGCCTTATTTTTTCGAAGCCGTAAAGGACGGCAATTATGGGACGCGGCATGTACCCGGGCTTTTTGGCGTATTCCATAAGCTCTTCGCCGTTAGGTATGTCTTCCTCGGTGCGCTCGAAAATCCCCCGCGTTTCCATTTCGCCGATGTAATCGCAAAGGACCCCCAGCTTCGTAAGGCTTTTATTTTGGTCCAGCGTAATGCCGGAACTCTGCATGTAATTGTCGCGAAGAACCATTTCGGCAACCTCGTCGCCGATGTTCATAAAGAACTCGTTGCGCTTTTTCCCGCTTTTCAGTTCCTTGCGCGCGAGAAGGATTTCCAGGAATATTTTTATGTTCACCTCGTGGTCGCTCATGTTTACGCCGCCGGCGTTGTCTATAGCGTCGGTATTGTTAATACCGCCGTTCTCCGCGTATTCAACGCGCGCCTTTTGGGTAAGGGCCAGGTTTGCGCCTTCGCCAATAACCCTGGCGCGCACCCTGTCGGCTGTTACGCGCACGGAGTCGTTCGCCTTGTCTCCAACGTCGAGATCGCTCTCCCGGCTGGAGCGGATGTACGTTCCTATGCCGCCGCAGTAAAGAAGATCGACGGGCATCGTCAGTATCGCGCGTATGAGTTCCTGCCCGCTCATGCTGTCCTTTTCAATGCCCAGCAGTTTTTGCATCTTTTCGGAAATCGGTATCGCCTTGGCCGAGCGCAGGAATACGCCACCGCCCGGTGAGATGACGTCGGAGTTGTAGTCGGTCCATTGGCAACGGCCCACGTTGCCGAGTTCGAAAAGCCGCTTGCGCTCCTCGAACGATTTTGCGGGATCGGGATCGGGGTCCAGGAAAATGTGCATGTGGTTGAAAGAGGCCACAAGCTTTATCTTTTCGGAAAGGAGCATCCCGTTGCCGAAAACGTCGCCCGCCATGTCGCCTATGCCCGTAACGGTTATCGATTCGCTCTGGATGTCGATTCCCAGTTCGCGGAAATGCCTTTTTACGCACTCCCACGCCCCGCGCGCGGTAATGCCGTATTTTTTGTGGTCGTAACCGATTGCTCCGCCGGATGCGAAGGCGTCTTTCAGCCAGAAACCGTATTCCTCCGATATTTCATTTGCGCTGTCGGACATGGTCGCCGTGCCCTTGTCCGCGGCGACGACGAGATACGGGTCCGGCGGATCGTAGCACACGATGTCTTTGGGCGGCTTGGGCTGGCCGTCAACAAGGTTGTCAGTCAAATCCAAAAGGCCCCTTATTAACGTCTGGTAAAGTTGTTTGTATATCTCGGCCTTGTCGGTAAGCGTACCGAACCTCATCTTTTTAATGATAAAGCCGCCCTTGGAGCCGGCCGGCACTATTACGGCGTTTTTTACCATCTGCGTTTTTACCAGCCCGAGTATTTCCGTGCGGAAGTCGTCCGGCCTGTCGCTCCATCGCAGGCCGCCCCTTGCCACCTTGCCGCCGCGCATGTGCAGGCCGTCAATGAAGGGGCTGTGCACGAATATTTCCGCCATCGGCACCGGTTTGGGCATACTTTTTATGCCCTCGCAGTTGATCTTGAAAGACATGTAGTGATGCTCAAGCGGCTTAAAGTAGTTTGTGCGCAGAGTGTTTTCCACCACGCTGAACAGAAGGCGCATTATATTGTCTTCGGTAAGGTCGGTTATTTCGCCAAGCCCCTTTTCGTAGGCGGCTTTTATTTCCTCCCTCTTTTCGGCTTTTCCCTTTTTGGGGTCGAATTTTTCCAGGAAGTATTTTACCAGCATCGTCAGGAGCGACGTGTACTTGTTAATGGCGCCGGTAACGGAGGCGGGGTTCAGGGACTTGTCGATCTGCAACATGTAGTTCCTGTACGCCCTTACCATATCTATCTGACGCCAATCGAACCCTGCGGAAAGTACCAGGCGGTTCAGTTCGCAATCCTCAGTTTCGCCGCTGATAACGAGCCTTATCGCCTCTAACAGCTTTCCCTTGTACTCTTCCAGAAGGGCGACCCTTTCTTCGGTATCTTCCAGAAGGAGGAGCTGGATGTAGAGCCCGTCGCTATTGCGCGTCTTTAGCGGCAGGGCGATTTCTTCCCTTACGTGAAGCCCCAGGTTCTTGAAGGTTGGGATTAGCTTCATAAGGTCAAGTTCCTTGTTCCAGTAGATGCGAAGGTGCGCCGTCGTCGGCGATTTGCAGGTAATGTCGAGCTGAAGCGTTTTGGACTTTTCGAGTTCTTCAAGCTTAATGAGATCGCCCACGGCCTCGTCGGGCGGCACTGCCTGCCTGTAGAGGTCGGTCAGCCGTTTCCGGTATCGCTTGTACAGGCCGAATCCGAATTTGTCTTCAAGCCGCGCAACAAGTTTTTCCACCAGCAGGTCGTCCCACGTCATCAGGATGCTGCGCAGGTCGAGGACCATCTTTTCGGCGTCGATTTCCAATACGGAGCCGTCGGGCGCCTGAAAATAGAAAAAGGCCAGAGCCACGGAGGCGCTTTGGGAGGCTTCATCATAGAGAATGTTAAGATTCAGCTCGGCGCACAGGTATTCCTTTATCTTGTCGAGGTTTTCCTGGCTGTATTTTCTTGAGGAAAAAATCAGTATAACGGTGATGTATTCGAACGTCGGGTTATGGCGGACAATGATGTTCGATTCATAGTCGCCCTTCAGCGAAGCGGAGATGTTCAGCACCGCGGAAAGCGTTTTGCGGTCGGTGTAAAAAAGCTCCCTTTTGGGAAGCTGGTTGAATGCCGTTGTTACTTCCCTGTGCATGTGCGATTTCGGAATGATCTTTTCGGACTCTAACAGCCTGTCGAGCTTCTTCCTTAAAAACGGGATACCTGAAGACCTGCTCATGATTCCGCCTCGCGCGAAGCGGCCAATGAAAACCATAACCGCCTCCGGAATCCCGCTGGCTCCGTATTGGCGCACGAATACCACGTCCACCGCCTCGTGATGATAAATTATGGATGGCGAGTTCGTGTGGAAGTCTATGACCATCATGAATGGCCTTTCGAATGTGTTAAGTATTCTTTTCTCTATCTCGTCGTTAAGCCCGGGGAAAACGGTGTCCATAAGCTCGACGTTGCGGTAAACGCCCAACTGCGATGCGTCCCTCGGCTTGAGGCGGCCGCCTTTTTTGTTTTCCGCCACGTCGTAGCGGACCATGCCCATCAGGATGAAATTATCCGGCAACAGCCAGCGTAAAAACTCGGCCGTTTCGGCGGCGTCTTCGGGGGCCGCGGTGTCGTTTTCCAGTTCTTCGCTGTATTTTTTGGTTTCATCTATCATTGCGGGAAAATCGCCTACGCTCAGGTAAAGAGCATTGACGATGGAGCGGATTTCGGTTTCCAGTTTTTTTATGTTTTCCGGGTTTACGACCTTTTTCACGTTGAACTTAATGAATGCTTCCTTGGGACCCTCTTCTTCCGGTGCGCCTATGTCCACAATTTTACCATTATCGCGCTTTACCGTGATTACGGGATGTATGACGCTTAAGATCTGCAACCCGGCGATGTTAAGGTATCCGCCGAGATTTTCGAATAGAAAGGGCGAATCCACGGCATGGATCATTATCCCGGTAACCGATATCTTGCCG
>JAZFVB010000030.1:0-10033 GCA_036447515.1 Nitrospinota bacterium | reverse complement strand
GCTATCAGCAACGCGGTATCCAAAAACAAGAAAACCGTTCATTTGGAAACGCATACGGTATCTCAAATATTGACAAGGCCCAAACCCGCCAACATCTGGATGGATTACACATACTATCCCGTTACCACCGCGCATTACCTCAGGCGCGCCTTCGAAGCGGACAATCGTGTGGTAACCAGCGGCTCTTCGATCACGCCGGAGATAATAGAGATGTGGAACCTCAAAAATATGAAGGCTCCCATCGTGCCGCAGGATATACCGCGTACGAAAGCGCAGAATGCGTTTTCGATAATCGCTGAAATGCCCAAGGGCTTCAAGCCGGAATTCTTTTTTTGGGTAGACACCGGGATAGGGGGCCCGCCCGCCGGAATAGAAAAGTTGCCGATAAAAAAAGCCGCATACCTGATAGACACCCATAGAAATACGGAAAGGGACCTTCAGATGGCGGCCATGTTCGACGTTGTATTTCTCGCCCAACGGGAATACGTGGATATGTTCAGGCAAAAGGGCATAAGGTCGGTTCACTGGCTTCCGCTTGCGTGCGATCCCGAAATACACGGAAAGCGCGAAACGCAAAAAAAATACGACATCGGCTTCGTGGGCAGTATTACGCCAGCGAGTGTAAGGCGCGTGGCGCTCCTCGAAAAGCTCGCCGCGCAATATAACGTGGGGGTTAATCGGGTTTTCCTTGAGGAAATGGCCGGGCATTTCAGCGCCTCGAAAATAGTTTTCAACAACGCAATCAAAAACGATCTGAACATGCGGGTCTTCGAGGCCCTGTGTTCGGGTTCGATGCTTTTAACCGACGACGCGGACGGTCTTTCGGATTTCTTTGAAGACGGGAAACACCTTGTCGTCTTCAACGATGAAAATATAACCGAACTCGCGGGCCGTTACCTTGAAAACGAAAAGGAGCGCGAAACGATAGCAAGCGCGGGCAGGACGGAAGTCCTGAAAAGACACACTTACTTCCATCGGGCGCAAAAGATCATCGAAACGATGCGCGCTGAAAGAGACTCCATAACGATAGACATCGACCAGTCCTACTACCATCACGTAAGGCCGGAAATAATGGAAATGGCGCCGGAAAGCGCCAAGCGCATACTCGACGTCGGGTGCGCCGCGGGCGAAGTCGGGGCGAGGCTTAAGGAAATGAACCCGGAAAGGGAAGTAGTCGGCGTGGAGTTTAATCCCAAGGCGGCTGAAAACGCGGCGAAACTGCTGGACAAAGTATTCGTGGGCAATGTAGAACGCCTCAATCTCCCTTACGAAGACGGCTATTTCGATTGCATCATATACGCCGACGTGCTGGAACACCTTCATGAACCCGAAAAGGTAATCATGAAACACAAAAGGCTCCTTGCGCCCGGCGGCGTTATGGTAATGAGCATACCAAACACGCGCCATTACTCACTTGTGAACCACCTGATTGAAGGCAGGTGGACGTATATCGACCAGGGACTTTTGGACAGGACGCACCTGCGCTTTTTTACACTTTACGAAATAAGAAGGATGCTCGCGCGGTGCGGCCTCAAATCGATAGAGATAAAGGGAAAGCAGATCGACGACCTCTATAAGGACGGCGCGTCGGGCCTGTTAAGGATCGGCAGGTGGCAGATAGACAACCTCACGCCGGAAGAGATGACGGAGTTCTTCGTCTTCCAGTACATCATAAAGGCGACGCCCGATCCCAACGCGGTATCGGATAAAGACGTTACCGTGCCGGAATACTTCTACGGACTTATTAAATCGGCAGATCGTTTTAAGGAAGGGGCGAACGACGCTTCGGATACCGTGGCCGGCATGGGACGGCGTGTGGCCGAATGTACCGATCATGCGGAGGCCGAAGAGCTTGCCATAGAGATAGATTCCATGATAGATGCCGGCGCGTTTGACGGCGAAGGCGAAAAATTGTGGGCGGGACATTTCAACATGGCGCTGTCGCGGTTCGACGAGGCCGAAAAGATTTACCGCGGCCTTGGCGACATGAAATTCGTTGGATGCGCTTTTGCGGCCCGCGGGTTGATGATGGACGCGCTTTCGCACTGGTGGGAGGCGCGGGACGACAGTGATGTTGAAAACTGGCTTATGCGTTATTCTTCCGGCGCGCTGGCTCCGGAGCGCGTGGCGTTGAAAGCCGCGCAGGAAGGAAGCGGAATCTGCCTGGAAGCTGGCACAAAACAAGGCTTAAATGAAAATCTGGACTTCATAACGTCGCTCCATGCGCTGGAAAACTCCGCCGACCCCGTTAAAACAATCGCCGAATGGCGCAAGGCATTGCGGCCGGGAGGCGTACTTGCTCTTGTATGCGCCGATGTCCACGCCCAGCCCGACGATATTCAGCCGCCGCCACTGCACCGATTTACACACGAAGGCCTTAACAGCCTTATCGAGCTTGCGGGTGGATTTGCCAGTCTTTGCACAAACGATATTTACAAGGGACGGTCCTTCGTGGCCGTTTACCAAAAAGAAGGCGGGAAAAAAGGCGCGGTGTTCGATTACGAGAACAGGCTTAAAAAACTCCTTTCGGAAACGGCTTACCACAAATCGCTTGAATACTGGGAAGCGAACAACCTGCCGGCCTGCATGCAGGCGGCGGCGGCGGCGATAGCATTAAACCCGAAAAACGGCGATGCCGTAACGAAGCTGGGCGACTGCCTTCTGAAGCGGGACAAGGCGGAGGAGGCGTCCTTGCAGTACCAGTGGGCGATGAAGATCTCCGAATCCGAAGCTCCTCACATAGGCATGGGCACAATTTATCTTTCCGCGCAGGATTTTGAGTCGGCGCAAAGGGAGTTCGAAAAAGCCGTTAAACTCAATCCGAAAAACGACCGCGCCGTATGCGGATTGGGGATGGCGTATTTCCATGCGGGCAAGGAGGAAGAAGGGTTCAACGAATATAAGAAGGCCCTTGAACTCAACCCTGAAAACGGCACCGCCTTAAGCGCTCTTTTGCAGGCATCGTACGCGATGAAAAGGCTGGACGAGGCGGAAAGCGCGCTGGAGAAATTTCTGGAACTGCATCCGGCAAACCTCGACATTCTTTTCGGGCTGGCCGGCGTTCTTTACGCGACGCAAAAGTTTACACAGGCCAAGGACGTGCTGGAGCGCATCCTGGCGCTGTCTCCGAAAAATGCGGACGCAACCGCCCTGTACGAAAAGACGCTGAAAGAGGAAGTGCAAACCAAGAAATGAATTACCTGGAAAAGAACCTCGCCGCCCTTCAAAAAAAGGAACCCGATCTTGCGCACCGTCTCCGCGCCATGCCGGACAACCCGAACATCCGCCTTGAAAAAAACGGCGCCGAAAGGCTTATGGAAGTAAAAACCGGGGACGGAAGGTCCGTTGTATTCCGCAGGGAAATGACTTCCGCCAACGTTCGGAAAATAACCGAGCGCAAACTTTTCAGCTTCAGCGAAGTTGTTATCCTTGTCGGGGCCGGGCTTGGAGAAACCCTTATCGAAACCCTGAAGGCGTCCGGGCCCGGCGCTTATATACTGCTGGTGGAGGCGGATATCTCCATATTTAAAAAGCTGCTGGAAGGCTTTAACCTCAGCGAATACCTTTCAGATCCCCGCGCCGGAATTTCGGTGGGCGAAAATCCCGTCGATGCGGTAATGGTGCGCCTTGAAGAGCGGTTCGGCGTATTCACCCGCCCCAATTTCCAGGTGATAAAGCACGCCGTTGCGCTTTCCTGTTTTCCGGAATATTACGCCCGGATAGACAGCGTCCTTGAAAAGCAGAAACGAATGGCGCGCAACAACCTGGAAACCATAAGCCGCCTTTCGGGGCTTTGGCAGAAAAATATATTTGAAAACATGCCTTACATCCTTTCCAGCCCGGGAATCAGGCACATGTTCGGCAAGATGAAAAACATTCCCGCCATAATAGTGGCGGCCGGGCCGTCGCTTGACAAAAACTGCAGGTGGCTCGAAAAGGCCGGAAGCTCCATGATCGTAATTAGCGTCGATACCGCATTGAAGACGCTTTTAAAAAACAACGTCCGGCCGCATTTCGTTATTTCGCTCGACGCATTGCTGGAGAACTATTCGCACCTTCACGGGGTCGACAGTTCGGGCTATACGCTTGTGGTCAACCCGGTTACATATCCGATGATACTGAAAGAGCAGGATGGCCCGATGCTGGTTACAAGTTATTCCGAGCCCCTTGTACGATGGCTAGAAAAGTATACCGGCGACATGGGAGTTAACGTTACGGGCGGATCGGTGGCTACTTCCGCGTTCGATTTTGCGCGCAGGATGGGATGCTCGCCGATAATACTTACCGGACAGGACCTCGCCTTTACCGGCGGGAGGACTCATTCAAGCGGCGGTTCAAAGGAGGAACTGGCTTATTCAAGCGCAGGCGGCCCCGCGACATATTCCAATTTACATTCCGATGCAATAGATTTTGAACACCGCAGCCGATTGGACGGAAACCTGGGGCACAGGCTTGTAAGTTCCGACAAGATGAACGCGTGGAAAGCATGGTTCGAAATACAAATTCAAAAATACTCCGTTAAATGCGTGAACGCCACCGAAGGAGGCGCAGAAATTGTAGGCGCCTTGAAACTCTGCCTCCAGGAAGCGGTGCGCGAATACGGCGGCGGTAAAGCGGATATCGACGGAGTCATCGGCAAGGCGAATGCGTTAAGGCTTCCGGTCGATACGGAGATCGTTATGGGCAGGCTGGGCGGGATTGCCGCAAGATCGAGGGAAATCAAAAAGATGTGCTCCCTTGGAACGAAGGAGGCTGAAAAGATACAGGAATACGCGCGGAAGAAGGGAAGCGAAGACGCCCTGACCGAATCTAAAAGGACATGCGTTCAATACATAAAACTCGTTATGAAGGAAACTGAATTCCTGGAAATCAACCACTGGAGGTTCGAAAAGATTATGGATCAAATCCAGCGGATGCAATCGGGAATAAGGACTTCCGATCCGGCAAAGAGGTCGTATCTGGAGGCCGAGTCCTACATCCTTTTCTTCAAGGAGGTTTTCAGCGTGGCGAGGGAGTTCGAAAAAAACGTGAAGAGTGTCAGTTCTCTTAAAGACGCGGTTAATGCGGGGAGTAAAGTGAATGTCCATTAAGGAGAAAAACCTCGAAAGGCTGGAAAAACTGCGGCCCGACCTTGTGGAACTTTACAACAACGCCGGTTCCGGCAAAGTGGAGACGCTTATTTCGAAGTCGTCTTTGCCGGTATTGAAATTCGGCGGCGTGGCGGTGCACAGCGTTTACAAACCGGAAGAAGAAGGCGCGCGGTTTGCCGACGGCCTTAAAGCAGGCGCGAAGGACGTATCGGTTTTCGGGCTCGGATATGGGTATCACCTGCGCGGCCTGATTGAAAAGGGTATGACACTTACCGTCCTCGAACCTTCACCGGAAATATTCCGCGCCGCCGTCGATAACGCGGACTTGACGGAAATTATTGAAAAATGCAATCTCGTTGTCGGTGGTGATTTAAGGGAAAAGATTTACGAATCCGATTTAAGCAACGCCGTCCTTATGGCCCACCGTCCGTACCAAAACCTTTTCGAGCGCGAGTGGGAAAAGGTGGAGGCGGCCTTTACCGTGAGGTCGTTCATTGCGCGCAAGGGGCTTCGCGTTATGCTGGTCGGCCCGATATACGGCGGCTCCGAGACCACGTTCAGGTACGTCGAAACCGCGCTAAAGCGCATCGGCGCGGACGTGATAACTTTCGATGCCACGCCGTTTGCCGACGGCTTTTTCGAAATAGCCAAGATAACGCCAAACGAAACGCATACAAGCCAGTTAAGGTCGCTTTATTCGAGCATGTTGGGCGAAGGGGCGGTAGCCCTTGCCGATTACGAAAAGCCCGACCTCATACTGGTAATGGCGCAGGCGCCCTTGGACGTTTCCGCGCTCGAAAGGCTGAGGCAACTAAAGGCGCCCCTTGCCTTATGGTTCGTGGAGGATTTCAACACGCTCAAGTATTGGGAAAGGGTGGCAAAGTATTACGACTATTTCTTTACGATCCAAAAAGGCGGGTTTATTGCCAAGCTGGCGGCCGCGGGCGCGCGCAACATAGCGTACCTGCCGCAAGCCGCGTCACCGGAGCGCCACTTCCCCATGGAGCTTTCACAAGAGGATATAGAAAAATACGGCTCCGATATTTCCTTCATGGGCGCGGGGTATTACAACAGGAAGCAGTTCTTCATGGGTCTTCTGGATTACGATTTCAAGGTTTGGGGCACGGAGTGGAGTTTGAACACCGATGTCGGCAGGCGCGTTCAAAACGAAAACAAAAGGATGAACCCGGAAGAATACATCAAGATATTCAGCGCGTCGAAAATAAATATCAACCTCCACAGCTCCACGTCTCTTGAAGGGATAGACCCGCTGGGGGATTTCGTTAACCCGCGCGTTTTCGAAATAGCGGCGTGCGGCGGATTTCAACTTGTGGACAACAGGCACGAACTTGCCGGTCTTATGGAATGCGGAAAAGAGGTGGAAACCTTTTCGAGCCTCGATGAGCTGAGGGACAAAATAGACCATTACCTGAAAAACAAAGACGAAAGGCTCGAGATCGCCGGGGCGGGAAGGAAAAGGGTGCTGGCCGACCATACCTTCGAACGGAGGATGGAAGACCTCCTTGCCGCGATAATAACCAATGAAGGCGACTCCCTTGCAAAGGAGAGGAAGGGGAGCCGATACCCCCGCAACATCGTTGGGAACATGATAAAGGAAGCCGGGAACGACGGGGAACTGGCGGCATTCCTTAAAAACCTCGACCCTGAAAAACCGCTGTCGCTCAAGGAAGCTATCGAGCAGATTTCGGAAGGGAAGGGCGCTTTAAGCAGGACGGAAGCGCTGATGGCAATGGTAGACCAGATTCTGGTGCAGTAGAGGCCAAAGTGAAAAAGATACTAATACTTAACTTTACGCGCATAGGAGACCTTATACAAACGTCTCCGCTTATCGCCGGCCTGAAAGAGAAATATCCGAAAAGCGAGATAACGCTCCTTGCGAACGTAAGCTTTGTGGGCATCTGCGACCACATTCCGAACATTGACCGCCTGCTGGTTTTCGATGTAAAGCAGTTTGTGAACGCCGACGACGGCAATACGTCGATACTAGACGTTTACCGCTATCTGGATAAACTCACCGCGGAACTGCAGGCGGAGAATTACGACGTCCTCATTAACCTCAGCCACTCCAGGCTTACGGCGATGATGGGAAGGCTTCTGGGCATTGACGACGTGCGCGGCTTTTACGCCACGGAGGACGGCTACAGGGTGGTTAACGATCCGTGGATCGTTTACTTTTCGTCCCTCCTTTCATTCAGGATTCACAACACATTCAACTTAGTGGACCTCTACCAGTTGAGCGGGGGGGTTTTGCCGAAAGGGCGGGGCCTTCTGATAGAAAAGGAAAAACCCGTTAAGGCGGCGTCCAAAATGCTTTCCGAGATAGGCATATCCGACGGCGACACGGTGATAGGCGTTCAGGCGGGCGCCAGCCGCACGGACAGGCGATGGGCGCCGGAAAAGTTCGCCGCGGCCGCCGACCTTTTAAGCAAAAGAAAGAAGGCAAAGGTTCTCCTGTTCGGCGCGCCTTCGGAAAAAGAGCTGGGCGATGAGATTGCCTCGCGAATGAAAGGGCCTGCGATAAACCTCGTAGGCAAAACGTCGCTGGAAGAGCTTATCGGCGTTGTGGACAGGTGCGAGATGCTTCTTACCAACGACACCGCAACGATGCACGTGGCGGCGGCGGTCGGGACGCCGTCGATTGCGCTTTTCCTCGTCCACGCCTTCCCGCCGGAGACGGGGCCTTACAGCGAGGGAAACATCATATTGGAGCCGCAGATAGCGTGCTTTCCGTGCTCGCACCATACCAAGTGTCCCCATTACGCGTGCCTTGACATGATAACGCCCGAAGACGTTGCCGAAGCGGCGGAAATATTGCCGGAACTGAAAAAGAACAAAGGGTTTTTCGTGGATGCCGCGAAATTTCCTGAAATGCGCATCCTATCAAGTTATTTCGACGAAGCCGGTTTCCTGGATTTGAGGCCGCTTATGAAACTGCCTTTAAGGGAGGTCGATATAATGTCGAGGTTGTATCGTTATTTCTTTATACAGCCATTTTTGAAAAATCCGTCGAACGATTACTGGATTAAGCCGCTATCGGAGAATTTCGAGCAGTGGCCCGTAGATGAGACAGGGAACTGGGCGGCG
The DNA here is from genome assembly GCA_036447515.1 of Nitrospinota bacterium. Lineage (GTDB taxonomy): Bacteria > Nitrospinota_A > UBA7883 > JACRGQ01 > JACRGQ01 > JAZFVB01. Next base: position 1,838 of record JAZFVB010000030.1, on the reverse strand, counting down.
AAGAAGGGGAAGGTGTTCGACGGCCTTGCGGGTCTGGCGCGGGAAAGCTCAAAGCTGGCGGCTTCAATGCAGGCGGCTTACGGGAAGGGGAAGGTTGCGCGTGTAAAGGACGACGCGCAAAAGTTGGCGGAGCTTGACCAGAAGTTAATTACCTACGGCCATGCGCACAAGGAAACAATGCCTATAACAAGGCTTTTTGAAATGGGAAAGGAAAACCTTCCCGAAGGCGACCTTAACGTAATGTTCGCGCAGACGCAGGTACTCTATACGGGCATTATAAGCGCCGCCGAATTCATGTCGAAGATGCTTGAAGAGTGGGCGGCAAATAATCCCGCCGGACTCGGCGCGCTTGCCGGTGGAAGCCGTGCATGATACCGTATGATTATCAATTAAAGAAGGGGAATCATGCTTATAAAACTTAACGGCAGCGATATCGAACTCGAAGTTTCGGGTTTCAACGATCTGGGCGAACTTCTTGAAGATATCAAAAAGAGCAGGTTAAGCGGCAAGGAGTTCATAGCCGACATCGTTATTAACGGCGACGAAGTTCCGTCGGAAAAGTTCGATAACGTTCTTAAAAGTCCTCTATCCGAAATCGAATCGCTTGAAATCAAAACGGCGAATCCGCGCGATGTATCGCTTAGCACCCTTAAAAACCTCGATCCCTTTCTGGAAAACCTTGTGACGTTGCTCGAACAGAGCGCCGACAAGTTCCGGATGGAAAAGGAAGAGGACGCCAACAAGTTTTTTATATCGTGCGTGGAAGGCCTACAGACTTTCGTCGGCCTTTTGGACAAGATAAAGACCCTGAACGTCCTCGATTTGACTTCCATAACGTACGAGTCCGTTCCCGTTTCCGAAAAAGAGGACGCCCTCTTAAAGGTCTCCAACTCGCTTTTCAACTCGCAAAAGAGCAAGGACTGGGTAAGCCTTGGCGACGTGCTGGAATACGAACTCGTGCCGATTATAAAGGACTGGAGGGCGATACTGCCGCTTCTTTCGGATGCGATAAGCAAAAAGGAAAACTGACTCAAAATCCCCTGTGAAGGCCCAGCTCCGACGCCTTGCGAACAGCCGCGTTGAATTCTTCCAACGTTATTCTCCGGTTAATCTCTTCGAAATTGAAAGCTTGGTAGAGCGGCCTGTACTGTTCCATGATGTTTACATAAGTTTCTTTGGAGATTTCGCTTGCAAGAAAAGTTAGTATGCCTTCGGTGTCCGCAACGTCGTTGGGCATCACTAGATGGCGCACCAGCAGGCCGCGTTGCGCGATGCCCCGCGAGTCCATCGAAAGGTCGCCGACCTGCCGGTGCATTTCCCTAAGAGCTTCTTTTACTGCCTCCGGATAGTCTTCCGCGTCGCAGTATTTTTTTGCCGAGTCGGCGTTAAAGAACTTTATGTCCGGCATGTAGATGTCCACTATGCCGTCCAGAAGTTTTATTACGTCAAGCGATTCGTACCCGCCGCAGTTCCATACGATGGGGAGTTCCAGGCCGGCATCGGCGGCTATCCCAATGGCGGAGACTATCTGCGGGGCGAAATGTGTGGGCGTTACGAAGTTTATGTTGTGGCAGCCCCGCGCCTGCAGGCCAAGCATCCGGTCGGCCATATTCTCCTCGCTGATAAATGTGTTTTCAGCGCTTTGGCCGCCGTGGCTGATATCGTGGTTCTGGCAAAAAGCGCACCTGAGGTTGCAATGCGCAAGAAAAATTGTGCCGGAGCCGTAAAAACCGACAAGGGGCGGCTCCTCTCCGAAGTGCGCGAATGCGCTCGACACCTTAAGCCTGTCCGTCGCGCCGCATATTCCGGTTTCGCCTTCTAAACGGTTCGCGCCGCAC
>JAZFVB010000029.1:0-2874 GCA_036447515.1 Nitrospinota bacterium | reverse complement strand
GAATATAGCGAATAATCATGAATTTGAAATTAAAGCAACATCCTAAACTTTCCTTAATTATTTTCCCATTTTGGTACTAAAGTGCGGCATCACTTAACACCGCGCTCGAAGAATGTCATTTCCTACTCTTCCTCTTCCAAGGTTTCCTTGTATTTCAAGATTTTACTTTCAACTTTACAGAGATAGTCAGGGGTATCGGTATCGTGTTTAATCCCTTCAAGTTCTTTATTCAGGCGTCCTGCCAGAACGTTTCTTTCCCTTTCGCGTAGACGGCGTATGCCATAAGGGCGATTCCGGCTGTGCCGAGGTACGGCCTGTAAGGTTCTATGTAAACCAATACTCCGGTCATGCCCAGCGCCAGTACCAGGATTTTGTTGCACACACTGCATCCGAAACTCAGGAATCCGAAAACGCCCCCTCCGTAAGCGGCCGCGGTGCATTTTCCCGCCGACGCCTTCTTTTGATACGTGTGAAAACTCAGGTAGGTTCCGAGGAATACCGAGGTGAGCGCCAGAAAAACGTAGTCAATAGTGGAAGTGGGAGTCATCCTTACAAAGAATGTGTTTGGAATAAGCACTGTTACCGTCCCGAATACGGCAAAGAAAAATATGCTGAATAACGCCGCAAAGAGCGCTATATTTATCTTGTAGTTTTTTTCGTGTTTCATCGTTTCCTTTTATCCAACATTTCCCGTATAACGCCATTTCTGTCACCTTGACCTAGACGCTTATTTATCTTACATCCTTATTTCTCCGAGGTTAGTGAAAATGAGAAAACCGTTCCTTGGTCAAAGCGCGTCAATTTGAGTATATTGGATAAATGGAATCAAAAGACAGCGTAATTGCCGCCGAAAACCTTTGCAAGGAGTTTCACGTAGGCGAATCGGGCAAAGGTTTTATCGGTTCCGTAAAGGCGCTTTTCAACCGACGCGGGAGGACGATACACGCGCTAGACAACGTGAATTTCCGCATAAACCGGGGCGAGTTCGTCGGCTACGTCGGCGAAAACGGAGCGGGCAAATCGACCACAATTAAAATCCTAACCGGCATACTCGTGCCCACCTCCGGCATGGCCAGCGTGAACGGCATCGTTCCGTACGAAAACAGGGTCGAAAACGCAAAGAGGATCGGCGTGGTATTCGGCCAGCGCACGCAGTTGTGGTGGGACCTGCCCGTGCGGGAAAGCTACGAGATGTTGCGCGTGATATTCCGCGTATCGCGAAACGATTTTACGGCGATGATGGAAAAAATATCCAAAACGCTCGACATAGATAGCGTGATGGACATGCCCGTCAGAAAGCTCAGCCTCGGCCAGCGCATGAGGTGCGACCTTGCCGCGGCGCTCATACACAGGCCGAGCGTGATATTCCTAGACGAGCCGACAATCGGCCTGGACGTGTTGGCAAAGGAGAACATTCGCAATTTCCTTGCGGAGCTTAACAAAACCGAGGGAGCTACGATAATACTTACCACGCACGACATGAACGACATCGAAAGACTTTGCAAAAGGCTTATTATCCTCGACAAGGGCAGGGCGGTGTTCGACGGCGAAATGGACGACCTCAAAAAAAGGTTCGTGAGCGGCAAAATTTTGGAAGTAGAGTTTCACGAATACATAGAAAAACTTCCAGAAATTCCGGAACTTTCCATTGTCCGCGAGAAGGGCAACAAAAAGTGGCTGAAGTTCGAAAACAAAGACCGAGGCATTGCGGAGATCATTGGCGTCCTAGCGGGGAATTATTCCATAAAAGACCTCTCCGTGCGCGAACCGTCCGTGGAGAGCATCATACGTTCCATTTACAAAAAAACCGTTTTACTGCCCAAACACGTAGACGAACCGTTCGGCGAAACGGAAAAAGACGGGGATAAAAAATGAACCCTGAACTTTTTGCAAAGTTTGTTTCCGTTTCGTTCCAGAAGCAGATAACCTACCGTTTCGAATACTTCATGGGCATCGTTAACGGATTCATTTACGTATTCATATTCACCTCGCTGTGGAAGGCGCTGTACGCGCAGACGGTCGGAAACAGCATGAGCGGTTTTTCGCTTACGGGCATAATCACCTACGCAGTGCTGGCAATGGCGGTAAGGATATCTTTCTCGATGGACGACTCGGTTATCTATAAAAAGGTCCAGGACGGCTCGGTGTCCATCGACCTGATAAGGCCGGTGTCGTTTTTCTATATGAACCTTGCGGAAAATGTCGGCTACTCGCTTTTTCACTTAATCGCGCGCGCATTGCCGATACTGGCGATTTCATTTTTCATTTTCGACGTTTACATACCTGTTAGCTTTTTGAACTTTTCACTTTTCGTAATCTCCGCGCTGATGGGCTACCTGATACTCTTCATGTTTAACTTCACCATCGGCCTTTTGGCTTTCTGGTTCATAGAAGTTTTCCCGTTCATGCTTTTCAAGTATGCCTTCTTGACCCTTTTTTCCGGCGGGATAGTGCCCATAGATTTTTTCCCGGAAGTCTTGAAACCGATTATAGCAATGATGCCGTTCCAGTACACGCTCTATGCGCCGACAGTCATCCTTATGGGGCACGTCGGAACACAGCAGGCGCTTTCACTGATTGCGATGCAGGTCGTGTGGGTGGTTGTACTTTCGGCGGCGTGCCGCGCCATGTGGCGAGTGGGTCGTAACAAGCTGGTGATACAGGGGGGCTGACGGTTATGTTGACTGTGGAGTTTAAATGGAAACGCTGAGGATATACTTCCTCCTTGCGCTTGCGTCGATAAGGTCGCGCATGGAATACAAGACCTCCTTCATCGTCTTCGTTTTCGCCATAATTTTTTTCTACCTTGGCCAGCTCGGCCTCCTTTTCGTTATCCTTGCGCGGTTCAAGGAAATAAACGGCTGGACGCTGGGC
>JAZFVB010000028.1:0-2156 GCA_036447515.1 Nitrospinota bacterium | reverse complement strand
GGCCTCGGCGGTTATGCCGTCCAAAAGGTTTTGCAGTTCGTGCGGCCCGCGCGCGTTTACCCCTATCTTGTCCTCCGTGCCGGAATTTCTTATGAAGACGGAAGCGACAGATACCGCAACTTCGCCGTCTTTTTCCAATATTGACAGGTACAACATATCGCGTTCGTTTTCAATTTCCGTCTGGACCAGCACAAGGCCGCTTCCGGCGCCGGACGCGCCGGACGAGGTAGTTGCGAAAGAATCTTCAACCTTTTTTAAAACACCGTTCCATGTTCCGCTGTCGCGCGTGAAAAGCTCTCTCTTTACGAAGTACGAATATAACGTAGATTTGTAGCCAGGCGAAAAAGGTTCGACAACCGACTTTAAGGTAAAAGCCTGGCCGGACTCTTGCCTACGCGCGTGGATCGCAACGAGTGTGTTTATTGCGCCTTTCAGCCCGTTGCCGGTGTAAAAACCTCTTTCGCCGGTTTCGGTTCGGACAACGCCCCTTGTAATGCTGTGCCCCGATTCCTCCACCCCTATTCCGAAACCTTCGCCGTTTTCCATAGCCATTTTTAAAATCCATTTGTCGCCCACGGCCTCCACAACCGGATTCATGCCGAGCGATCTTATGTATCTCGCGACGTTTATGTCGCTTTCAACCGTATGCACGAACATCGTGTCCCGGTATTTCTCGGGAAAAGTTTCCATCACGTACCCGGCCTTCAACGCGGCGCATTCGTCGCCCGAAAGGACGTGCACATGATCCGCCACCGCGTCGTACAATAGGATAAAAAAACGGTCGCCGTCGGCATCGAACGTTACGCCGGTTAGGAAAAGCTCCCCTTTGACGATTTTTTCTTTCACGCTCTGTCCGTATGCGAAAAGGTTCGCTATAAGTTTATGTTTCGCCAAAGCGGGCCGCTCGCGCATATCATGCCAGCCTATTCCCTTAATCCCTTCAAGGTCCGCCACGCCGGAGTTTTCATTAACGTTGCCGTTTTGGTCGCCTGCGACCTCAATAATTTCGCTAAAGCCCAGTTTGCTAAAGACCTCCGCCGCAATTCCGGCCATCGCGCCGTGCGCGGGATCGACGATTAAAACCGTTTTTGCAAAAATATTTTTATCCGCCGCCCAGCTGTTGACCGGATCGAGATGGAATTTTTTAAAAAGCTCGGCGGCCTCGTTTTTTGCGTTTAGCGGTTCGAACACGGGAGTTTTTTTCTTAACCTCTCCATAGTCCGTTTCGATTATCTTTCTTGTGAGCGCTTCGTCGTCTTCAGGCAGCATTTTCATTGCGTCGGGCGCGAGGAATATCTTTATTCCGTTGTGGTCTTTCGGGTTGTGGGAAGCCGTTATCATGAATGCGCCCGCCGCTTTCATGCTCACCAGCGAAAGGGCAACCCCGGGAGTTGGAATGGTTCCTAGAACAACCGGCTTACCGCCGGCCTTTGCGATTCCCCTTACCGCCGCGTCCGTGTAAAAGTTTTCCTTATCGCGCGAATCCCAGCCGACGAGGAAGCGGCCGCCGCTTTCTGCCTTGCCGCGTTCGATCAAATCCGAAACGTGGGCGTAGCAGTATAGCTCGAAAAATTCTTCCGTTATTAAATTACCGTCCAAAAAAACTTCGAGCGGGGAGCCGGAAAGACCGCTTGACGGCGCAACCCTCCCGCGCACTCCATCCGTCCCCTGCAGTCTTTTTATTTGCGAACCGTTCACGCAACGGTAACGGATTTCGCCAGCGCGCGGGGTTTATCCACGTTCCTGTCCAGCGCGGTCGCAATGAAATAGGCAAAGAGCTGCGCCGCAACCAGACTGAGGAGCGGCGCCACAAACGGGGAATGGGAAGGCAGGAAAAGGGCGTCGTCCAGAAGTTTGGATTTTTCGAGTTTTTTTGATGAGTGGAACCCGACAACGTATCCGCCCCTTGCCTTTATTTCCTGCACCGAACTCATGGTTGCATCGAATAATGCTTTTTCCTTTTCGTGCGGCATGAAAACGAGCGTGCGGAGACTTTCGTCTATAAGCGCAATCGTTCCGTGTTTTAAAAATCCCGCCGACATTCCCTCCGCATGCAGGTACGCAACCTCTTTTACCTTCAGCGCGGCCTCCTGCGCGATGGGGTAGTAAATTCCGCGTCCGAGGAAGAGCCAGTTGTGGTGGCGCGCGTGTTTTTG
>JAZFVB010000027.1:0-6658 GCA_036447515.1 Nitrospinota bacterium | reverse complement strand
TCGTAAAATCGTCTAAGCATGCCGAACGGTTTGTTAATTCCCCGTTGTCGTAACGGTTGGAGAGGAGAACTCGCCGGTTTTTCTCAGTTTCCGCAGGAGGTCTTCGAATGTTTCCTTTTTCAATACGCCGTCGAACTGGGAACGGTACGTCTGGACGATGCTTACACCCAGCATCACTACATCGTATATTTTCCAGCCTTGTTTTGATTTGTAGAACTTGTAAACCATTTCCTTCGTATCGCCCTTCGAGACGAGATGTGTGACTATATGGATTCGGCTTTTTACACGCTTGGCCTCTTCCACGACGACATCTTCATTGGAGTAGAGTTCAAGCTTATCCAGGTACGATTCTTTTAGCTGTTCGACGAACAAGGTGGAGAACTCCTTGCGCTCTTCCGCGCTTATGCCGGTCCAGTGCTTTTTCCCGAGGCTCAACTTAGCCATTCTCGGAAAATCGAATATCGGCGAAACCGTTTCGAGGATCTTTTCGTTCCTTTTCTTTTTGTCCATATTTTCTTCCTGCAGGAGCTGGACAACTATATCTATCTTTCCTTTCAGCAGGTTTTTTATTTCGTCCGTGTCTTCGGCCGCGGCGGGACGTAAAACGCTTAGCGAGATAATTGCCGATAAGAACAGAATCCTAATCATTACTTTTTAATCTCCATGTTGCGGTTCTGTTCGTATGCGTCTCTTAAAAAGGGATAGAGGTCTATGGCGTCTTTTTTCAGGCTTTCGTATTCACCGAGGTGGAGGGACGTTTCGTTAACTTTTTCAAAGCTTATTATCGACCATTCGATAATATCGTCCACATGGGCGGGTGAATTGGCCAAACGCTCCGGGAGTATGCTTATCGGGTCGGCAAAATAGTCGGCTACCATGCCGACAGAATCACGCATATTCGACGGCCCAAAAAACGGCAAGACGATATGGAATCCGCTCCCGACGCCGTAATGTCCCAGCGTCTGGCCGAAATCTTCGGGGTGCGCCTCGATGTTAAAATAATTCTTTGCGGGATCCCATAAGCCCACTATCCCCACGGTCGAATTGACGCCAAACCTCAGCGTTTCTTTCCCCGCGTTTTTAATTTTCAACTGCAAAACGTTGTTGATAAACCTTACGGGGAAAAGCAGATTCCTGAAAAAACGGGCGATGGCCAACCGCACCCCTTCGGGCGCGATATAGCTGTATCCCGTCGCCACCGGACTTAGGAGCCAAAAATAAAATCTGTCGTTTGCCGCGGTCATGGCCCGATTATACCCACTTAAAGGATCGCTTACCTGTAATTTCGACGGCTCCCCGAACTCATCCTCGAAGTCGTTATCGAAATCGTCGTCGCCGCCCTGTTCACTTTCGCCCGTTTCGGCGGCCGCGTCCGCCTTGGCTTGCCGGGTTGCGGATTCGATATTGCCGTTCACGGCAAGTAACGGGGCGGCATCGCCCTTTTTATCTTCCGGTGCGTTATAAATGGAGGCGTGCGAACTTTCCACTATTAAACGAACGGCTGCAAGATTTTTATCGAACGGTTTGAACTTGTGTTCGAGAGAGATATCCGGCTGGGCCGCCTTTGGCAAAATCTTGTGTCCGGCGGGGCCTGAACCGGGCGACGGATAGGCATAAAGCCATGTCGCGGAAGAAAATACGAAGACCAAAAGAAAACCGGAGGCCAGATTAAATAGTTTTATCCGGCATTTCCCATATGACCCCTTTACGTGGTTCCGCATCGCCGTAATCGTACCAAAGACGGCAAAAACTTCCAAAACAATTCCGCCATACTTGCTTCTCCAACTCTTTCTCCAACGTTCTAATAAACCTGGCCTGTAAGATATATTTCAAACCCTCCCTTGGTAATATTATGATTTCTATAAATAGAATCCAACGGCGCGCTTATCATCCATTTAATTTCGTATATTACTATTGAAACTGTATTTCCCTGTGTTAAAATAAGTGGCAGATTAGAGGTTCGTCGAGCGCCTCCGGTCGTTAAATTATGCGGTTCGCCGGTTATCGGTCGAAAAGAAAAACCGCTTCAGAATCGGGCCTGAACCGCCTTTAGCTGGAGACTAGTAGCGCAAAAGTCCATCTTTTGCGCGGAGGAAAGGCAAGTTGTCGGGCAATGAAGAATACAACTACGGCAGAAGCAAAAATCCCCAAGCCGCTCATACGGGCGGGCCTGCGCAAGTCCGGCCCCATGAGCAAGGAGCAAACCGGCATACATAAATATCAATTGGCTGAATTAACAATAGGACAATAACGATGTTTGCAAATCAAAAAATCGGTACAAAAATGGCCATGGGCTTCGGAGCCATCCTTTCGGTTATCCTCGTTGTCGCGTCCCTTTCCCTGTGGGAGCTTGGAGAAATTGGCGGACAATCCAGCCGTATAACGGAGCTGCGCACCCCCACCGTGCAAGCCAGCACCCGGATGGAAACCGCAATCAATGAAGCGCTGGCATCTCTCCGCGGCTGGATGCTGCTCGGAACGGAACGGTTCAAAGACGACCGTAAAAAGGCGTGGGATGAAATCGACTTAGCCCGGCAAAGTATGGAAGAGCTGTCCACAAGCTGGACCAATTCGAAAAACATCGAACGCCTCGAAGAAATCAAAATCTTGCTCAAGGATTTCGAAAAATTTCAAGACGAAATCGAGAAAATCGCCCAGCTAAAGGAAAATATTCCTGCGGTGCAGATGCTTTTCTCCGATGCGGCGCCCTTAGCGGCGGTAATCATCGCACAAATTACGTCGATGATCGAAGCGGAAAAAGCCCAGTCTTTCTCTTCCAAGAGAAAAAAACTTTTTGCCGAGATGGCGGACTTCCGGGGGACGATGGCTATCGGTCTGGCAAATATCCGCGCCTACCTCCTCTCCGGAGAAAGTCGTTTCCGCATAAAGTTCGAGCGGGCCTGGGCGCAAAACGGGCTGCATTACAAAGCCCTCGTGAAGATGCAAAAAATTTTCAACTCCGGGCAAAAGAAGGCGTTCGCCATACTGGTAAAAGCCAGGGAAGAGTTTGCTCCATTGCCGGCGAAAATGTTTACCCTGCGAGCCGAAGACGACTGGAATCTCGCCAACTATTGGCTTAAAACCAAGGCGGCGGTTAAAGGTGAGCGCCTGATCGAGATCATCACGATGATGGTCGCCGACCAACACCGTCTCCTCCAGCAAGACGGTCAAACCATCCAAACCGAGATCGATAATTTCACCAATCTGTTGTTGGCGCTCTTTGCCTTCGCTATCTTTTTGTCTGTCGCTATCGGTATTTATATCACCCGCACTATCACCCAGCCCATCAGCCAGGCCGTCCAGTTCGCGGAGCAAGTCGCAGAAGGAAATTTTGTTATTGCGCCTTCTTCTTCTTCTTCTTCTTTTTTAGAGACTGAACGGCTGTTGCAAGCCTTGCGGATAATGGCGAAACGCCTGGGTGAAATGGTCTCAACGATGCGCGCCAGCGAAGCTCAAACCAAAGCGATTGTCGAAACCGCGACGGACTCCATCATTACCATCAATGAAAAAGGGATCATCGGCTCGTTCAACCAGGCCGCCACAGTAGTCTTTGGCTACAGCGCAGAAGAAGTCGTCGGAAGCAATGTCCGTATGCTGATGCCCGAGCCGGATCACAGCCGGCACGACGGCTACCTCAGTCGTCACATTGAAACCGGCGAAAAAAGAATCATCGGCAAGGGACGCGAGGTTATCGGGCGGAGAAAAAATGGAGAAACCGTACCGCTCTATCTCAATATCGCCGCGATAACCGTAGGTGAGGAAAAGAGTTTCTGCGGCATCCTCCGCGACCTCACGGAGGAGAAAACCGGGCGCGACCAGCTCATCCAGGCGGGAAAGCTGGCCTCTCTGGGCACCCTCACCACCGGCATTGCCCACGAACTCCGGCAGCCTCTCCAGGTCATGCGGGGCAACGCCGACATGGAAATTTTCTCCGGCATTGAAAAATTAAACCCTGAATCGGCTTTCAAGACCCTGACGGAAGTAGTCGATATGTGCGACAGGATGAACACCATAATCGATCACCTTCGCGGTTTTGCCAGGGAAGGGGAAGGTGTTTCGGCTGAAAGCGTCGACCTGAATGCAGTGCTCGATAGCAGCTTTTCCCTGCTCAACCAGCAGTTCAAAAGCCGGGGGATCGACATAGATGTGGAAGTGGCGGATGATCTTCCGTCTATCGACGGCAATCCAAACCGGCTGGAGCAGGTCATCATCAATCTGCTGTCCAACGCGCGGGATGTCCTGGAAGGCCGCAAGGACCCAAAAGTCCATATAAGCATGCGGCAGGAAGGAGAGCATGTCGTAATCGTTCTCACCGACAACGGGCCCGGAATGCCAAAGGAGATTCAGTCAAAGATATTCGATCCCTTTTTCACCACGAAGGATACGGGCAAGGGGACGGGCCTTGGGCTTTCGATCAGCCACGGCATCATCACCGAACATCACGGAACGATCTCCGTTTCCGATAACGATGGCGGCGGCGCCAAGTTTACGATCTCTTTGCCGGTAATGGCAGATGGTTAAATCTAAACCAAAAGTGGGAGACGCCTTGCCTCCACTTAACAGGAGAACAGGAATATGGAAGCAGGACTAGCGAAAATCAGGATCCTCGTCGTTGACGATGAGGAGAAAGTAAGGTCTCTATTGGTCAGGATTTTGGAGCTTCAATACGAGTCTGTTGAGACTGCCGAAAACGGAGAGGTCGCTCTCGATATGCTGAAAAAAAAGACCTACGACCTCCTGATCGTGGACCTCAACATGCCCAAGGTCACCGGACAGGAACTCGTCAAACAGATCCGTAAAAATGGAGATGAGCGGACCTCTTTCATTATCCTGACCGGCCATGGCGCCCTGGAGGACGCTTACGCTCTCCTGGAGGAAGTCAATATTTCCGACTTTCTCAACAAGCCTGTGGGAAGGGCAGTGTTGCTATTTTCGGTCAAGCGGGCGCTGCGCGAGCAACAACTCACTCACCACCTCGAAGAACTGGTGGCGGAGCGCACGGCCGAATTGCGCGCCTCCCAAGCCCAGCTCATACAGTCCGAAAAAATGGCCAGCCTTGGACGGTTGGTTGCCGGGGTAGCCCATGAGGTGAATACGCCGATTGGGACGGTTCTGCTGGGAATTTCGCACCTGGAAGAAAAAGGGCATGCTTTTTCAAATTCCCTAAACAGTGGAGGCGTCACCAAAAACGAGCTTGAGTCGCTCTTGGAAGTAATCCACGATACGATACAAGAGTCGAAAACGGCTCTTGGCGAAGCCAACCGAATCCTCTCCCACTTTAAGCAACTCGCCGTCGATCAGACGTCCGAAAATAAACGGGAGTTCGCTCTCAATACAGTTATCGATGGCGTCTTATCCAGCCTGCAAATCCACAAGATGGAAAAGGTCAAGACAGAAATCAATTGTCCGGCTGATATCGTCCTCAACAGCTTCCCGGGACCGCTGGGGCAGGTGTTAAACAATCTGGTGCAGAACACCATGTTGCACGGTTTCGAAGGAAAGCAGTCGGGAAGCATCGGCGTCGAAGCGAAGGCGGAAAACGGCATCGTTTCCATCCGCTACCACGATGACGGCGTCGGCATGGAAGCCGAATCGGTGAAAAGGATATTCGACCCCTTCTTTACAACCAAGGCCAACCAGGGCGGCAACGGAATCGGCATGTCGATCACTTTCAACATCGTCACCGAAGTCCTCAACGGCACAATCGAGTGCGAGAGCGAGCCGGGTTCAGGCGCCTCTTTCATCATCCGTATTCCACTCATCGTTAAAGGTAAGGAGTAGGGAAATGGCAGAGCGTACAAAAAGAATCCTCATCATTGATGATGATAAGGATATCAGGGCATTACTTCGGGTTTATATCGAAAAGCGTGGCTACGAAACCGAAGAGGCGGAGTCGGGAAACGAGGCTATCGCGATTTTCAAAGAAAAAGGGGTTGAGCACGGCTTTGACCTTGTCATAACCGATCAGGTTATGCCGGGTATCGATGGCCTAACTACCTTTCAGGAAATCCAGAAAGTGGATGGCCGTCTGGCGGCCATCATGCTGACGGGATTTCCCACCATCAACCTTACCATCCGTTTCATCCAGCAGGGCGGCATCAACTTCCTGACCAAGCCTTTTGACACGAGGTCGGAGGTGCTGGCGGTTATCATCAAGGAAGCGATCAACTACAAGCGTATCAAAAGGGCGCAAACAGAGACTGTCCGAGAGGTCTCATCCGAACCCCTAGTCTTCGTGGATGATGACGAGAAGACCAAGGCGCCGCCGATTTCCTATAACGCCTCTCCGTGGAAGGTGCTCATCGCCGATGACGATGAGGCCGCCATAGATCGACCAGACTGGTGCTGGAGAAGTTTATTTTCGATAGCCGGGCCTTGGATTTCCACTCCGTATATTCGGGCAGAGAAGCCGAGACATGGCTTGACAAAAATCCCGACGTGGCTCTGGTCCTGGTCGATGCCATCATGGAGACGGAGTTTGCCGGATTTCAAGTCATCAAGCATATCCGTGAGGTGATGGGGAATAGTTTGATCCGTATAATTTTGCAAAGTGATCAGATTGGAGATTTTCCCGAGCAAAAGGTTATCCTCGATCACGAGATCGACGGCTTCCTTACCAAAAAGGACCTCTCCATTCAACACCTCACCATCATGGTCT
>JAZFVB010000026.1:0-8497 GCA_036447515.1 Nitrospinota bacterium | reverse complement strand
GCCAAGAGACGCGTTCGCTTCATCTCGCAGAACGCGGGACAGGGCGTACGAAGCGAGATATTCGCGGCGCGCGATGAGGACAAATGGACCGCTATCATCGACCAGGCTTCTACTGCTATAGCAAAGTCGTCGGTTGTACAGAAAGCAAAGGATCCGCTCCGCGTTGCGCCGCAAAGAAGTACGAAAAGGAACTCAGGAGATTCATAGAGACGTAGCGACTGTCACCCTGCTTGCCCTGAGGAACGAAGGGAGCTTGTCGAATGGCGCCAGTCTTAACCCGCATTATTCGTATTATGTTCCCCTCCTTTACAACAAGGAGGGGACTAAGGGGTGGTTTTCTGAAAGCCTGAGACGTTGCGCGCAACGTCTCTACAAATCACTCAAGCCTGTGCTTTGGCCGCACATGCGGACTCAGTGTGACTTGGATATACGAAGGAAGTTATTCGAGGTCAGGTCATCTGGCTAAACGATTTCTTTTTCGATTCCAGCCTGCTTACGCCGCCTTTGAGGTATTTGTCCACCTCGCGCGCGCATTCGCGCCCTTCGGAGATGGCCCATACCACCAGCGACTGCCCCCTGCGCATGTCGCCCGCGCCGAAAACGCCCTCTACCGATGTCCTGTAACTATCGTCGGTCTTCACGTTTCCGCGTTCGTCTTTTTCCACGCCCAGCCGTTCCAGCATCCCTGAAGGGTCGGGATAAAGGAAGCCCATCGAAAGGAAGGCGAGGTCCGCCTCGATTACGCCTTCCGTACCGGGTATTTTATCAAACTTGTTTCCCTTCCACTCGATCTTCACGTATTTAACGCCTTTCAGGTTGCCGTCGTCGTCTTTAAGGAATTCCTTGGACAGTATCGACCACTCCCTATCGCATCCTTCTTCCTGCGACGAGGACGTGCTGAACATCTTAGGTCCCGGATGCGTGGGCCACGGCGTATCGTCCGTGCGGGATTCGGGCGGTTTGGGCAAAAGCTCTATCTGGGTTACCGACTTTGCGCCCTGCCTTATCGATACGCCGACGCAGTCCGAACCCGTATCGCCCCCGCCGATTACAACGACGTTTTTATCGGCGGCCACCAATACCTCGTCGGCGGGTATCTTGTCGCCCGCAACGCGCTTGTTGCTTTGCGTTAAAAAATCCATCGCGAAGTGAACGCCGCTTGCGTCCCTTCCCGGAATGGGCAGGTCCCTCGGCACGGTGGAGCCGCCCGCAAGGACTATCGCGTCGTTTTCCTTTTGAAGGTCGGCAACGTCGACATTTACGCCGACGTTAGCGCCGGTGACGAACTTGACGCCTTCCTTTTCCATTACGTCCGTGCGGCGGTCGATAATCCTTTTCTCCAGCTTGAAATCCGGAATGCCGTACCGCAGCAAGCCGCCTATGCGGTCGGCGCGTTCGTAAACGGTTACCGTGTGGCCCGCCTTGTTAAGCTGGTCGGCGGCGGCCAGTCCCGCAGGCCCGGAGCCGACTACGGCCACCTTTTTACCTGTACGCGCCTTGGGTGGGCGGGGCTTTATCCAGCCTTTCTTGTAAGCGTGCTCTATGATGGCAACCTCGATATTTTTTATCGCAACGGGTTCTTTTATCAGCCCCAGCACACAGCCGGACTCGCACGGCGCCGGGCATACCCTGCCGGTGAACTCCGGAAAGCTGTTAGTGCTTTGCAGACTTTTAAGGGCTTCTTCCCATTTGCCGCGATAGGCGTGATCGTTGAAATCCGGCACGATGTTGTGCAACGGACAGTTCGGATGGCAGAACGGGGTTCCGCAGTCCATGCAACGCGCCGCCTGCTCTTCAAGCTCCTCTTTGGACATCGGGACCCAAAACTCGAAGAAGCTTGTAACCCTTTTGTGAACGGGCTCTGCTTTGTGCGTTTTCCTTTTGTATTTTCTAAACCCGCCGTCTTTTCCCATTAAGCGGTACCTCCGTAAATAAGCGGGTCTAGCCCGCCGCCGCCGATTCGTGTTTTTCTTCCGCGGCAAGTTCGGCCAGGGCGCGTTTGTAGTCCCTGGGCATTATCTTGATGAACTTCCTTACGCTTTCTTCCCAGTTGTCCAGCGCTTTTTTCGCAACAGGGCTTTCGGTGTATTCGAGGTGGCGCTGTATCATGCCTTTTACCTCCGCTATCTCTTCGGGGTCTTCGAGCGTTTCGAGGTCTATCATTCCCATATTGATCCGTTCCTTCACAAACCCTTCGCCCTGAAGGATGTACGCTATTCCTCCGCTCATGCCCGCGGCGAAGTTCTTTCCGATGGGGCCGAGTATCACGGCCTTGCCGCCGGTCATATATTCGCATCCGTGGTCTCCGCACGATTCCACCACAACCCTTGCGCCGGAGTTGCGCACACAGAAGCGCTCGCCCGCGATTCCGCGTATGTACGCCTCGCCGCCGGTCGCCCCGTAAAAGGCGACGTTGCCGACGACGACATGCTCTTCCGCCAAAAACTTCGATTTTTTCGGCGGGTAGAGGATCGCCTTCGCTCCGGACAGCCCCTTGCAAAAGTAGTCGTTCGATTCGCCTTCAAGCTCGAACGTTACGCCCTTGGCGGCGAACGCGGCAAAGCTTTGCCCGGCGGAACCTTTTACCTTTATATAAATGGTGTCATCGGGCAGGGCCTCTTCGCCGTACCTGCGCGAAACCTCCGCGGACAGCATCGTGCCGAAGGTGCGGTTAATGTTCCTTATCGTCGTATCTATCTTTACCTTTTTCTTTTTTTCAAGGGCGGGCTTCGCCTTTTCCAAAAGGGCGTGGTCGAGCGCCTTTTCAAGCCCGAAGTCCTGCCCATCGCAGTAATAAGACCGATATCCGCCGGGCGATTCGGCCTTTAACAGCAATGCGCTCAGGTCCACGTGTTTAGCCTTGTAGTGTTTTATATTTTCCCTTTGTTTAAGCTTGTCGGTGCGCCCGATCATCTCGTTTACCGTCCTGAAACCGAGCATGGCCATATGTTCCCTTAGCTCCGCGGCCATGAAATTAAAGAAGTTCACAACGTAATCTGCCGAGCCGCTGTAAAATTTCCTGAGTTCGGCATCCTGCGTGGCGATTCCCACGGGACAACTGTTCATGTGGCACTTGCGCATCATTACGCATCCCAATACGACCAGCGCGGCGGTTGCCGAACCCCACTCGTCGGCGCCCAAAATGGCGGCTATGGCGACGTCTTTGCCTGTAAGTATGCGTCCGTCGGTCTGCACCGCTATCCTGCTTCTAAGGTTATTCTGCATAAGGACCTGGTGCGTTTCCGCCAGCCCCAGTTCCCAGGGAAGCCCCGCGTGCTTAATCGAACTTTGCGGCGAGGCTCCCGTGCCGCCGTCCTGCCCCGATATGAGCACGGCCTCCGAATGGCCCTTGGCGACGCCGGCGGCTATGGTGCCCACGCCGATTTCGGCCACCAGTTTTACGTTTATGCGCGCGTTCACGTTTGCGTTCTTCAGGTCGAATATCAGTTGCGCGAGGTCCTCTATTGAATATATGTCGTGGTGCGGCGGAGGCGAAATAAGGCCGACTCCGGGCGTGGAATACCTTACCTTGGCAATTATCTTGTCCACCTTCCTTCCGGGCAAATGGCCGCCTTCGCCCGGTTTTGCGCCCTGCGCCATTTTTATCTGGAGTTCGTCGGCGTTCACGAGGTAGTTGGATGTTACGCCGAACCGCCCCGATGCCACCTGCTTGATGGCGCTCCTGGCGCTGTCGCCGTTTGGCAGCGGCTTGAATCTTTCGGGGTCTTCGCCCCCCTCGCCGGTGTTGCTCTTGCCGCCCAGGCGGTTCATTGCGATGGCAAGAGCCATGTGCGCTTCCCTGCTGATGGAACCAAACGACATCGCCCCCGTGAAAAAGCGCTTGCATATCTTTTCAACAGGCTCGACTTCCTCAATCGGAATCGGTTCCTCGTTTGTGAACTCCAGCAATCCGCGAATCGTATGAAGGTCTTCGGCCTGTTCGTTTATGAGTTTCGCATACTGTTTGTAAAGGTCGTAGTCGTTAGTGCGGGTCGAGCACTGAAGGAGGAAGATCGTCTCCGGATTGAACGAATGCCTTTCGCCCCGCGCGCGCCATTGGTATTTTCCGCCAGGTTCAAGGCACACCTCGCCGGTTTCGTCCTCGCCCGGGAAGGCGTAATGGTGGCGCATGAGCGTCTCTTGCTCCACCTCTTCTATTCCTATCCCGCCTAGCCGCGAGGGAGCGTTGGTGAAGTACTTTCCTATGAACTCCGGGCCGAGTCCCACGGCCTCGAATATCTGCGCGCCTATGTATGACTGAATCGTCGAAATGCCCATCTTGGACATGATTTTCAAAAGACCTTTGCCGACGGCCTTGATGTAGTTCTTTTGAGCCTGTCGGGCGTCTATGCCGGGGGCCAGTTCCTTTCGCCTGCGCATGTCCTCTATCGATTCGAAGGTCAGCCACGGGTTTACGGCGCTCGCACCGTAACCGAGCAGGCATGCGAAGTGATGGACATCGCGAGCCTCGCCCGTTTCGATAATGATTCCGCATTTAGCTCTTGCCCCCTCGCGTATCAGGTGGTGATGCACCGACGATACGGCAAGGAGGGAAGGTATCGACGCATGTCCGGCGTCTATCCCCCTGTCCGAAAGAATTATTATGTTTGCGCCGCCGGAAACGGCATCGGAGGCCTGTTTGCAAATATCCTCGACGGCCTGTTTCAGGTTTCCCTTGCCGGAGACCGCCTCGAACGTGGTCGATATGCAGGCCGAGCGGAAGTTATCTATTTTGAGGTCCCTCAGCCGTTCGAGTTCGTCGTTGGTCAGGACGGGCTGGGGTATTTCTATAACGCGGCAGTGTTCCTTTTTCTCGGTGAGGATATACCCTTGCGGGCCGATAAACGAAACCAGGGACATTACCGATTCCTCGCGTATGGGGTCTATCGGCGGATTGGTAACCTGCGCGAAGAGCTGGTAAAAATAGTTGAACATCAACTGCGGTTTATCCGAGAGTACCGCCGGTGGGATGTCGTTGCCCATCGAACCTATCGGCTCGGCCGCGTTGTTCACCATCGGGATGAGTATTATCCTGATGTCTTCCAGCGTGTTGCCGAACGCCGTCTGCCTCTGGACGAGCTGTTCGTGGTCGGGCTGGTGGGGCGATTTTTTTGCTTTAAGTCCGCCCAGTTCCAGCTTGCCCTTTTTAAGCCATTCGCCGTAGGGCCTTGCGCTTGCAAGCATATCTTTTACTTCATCGTCCGGAATTATCCTGTGTTCCTCCAGGCTTGCCACGAACATGCGCCCGGGCTGGAGCCTTCCCTTAAGGACGATGTCTTCCGGCGGGAATTCCAGCACACCGGCCTCCGAACCCATTACCAGGATGTTGTCCTTTGTGAGCTGGTAACGCGACGGGCGAAGGCCGTTCCTGTCCAGCGTAGCGCCGATGAGAATGCCGTCCGTAAACGCTATCGATGCAGGGCCGTCCCACGGCTCCATGAGCGTTGCGTGATATTCGTAAAAGGCCTTCTTTTTTTCGTTCATCTCGAAGTCGTGGTCCCACGCTTCGGGAATGAGCATCGCCATGACGTGAGGGAGCGAGCGTCCGCTAAGGGCCAGAAGCTCCACCGCATTGTCTATGATGGCGGAGTCGGACTGGGTCTCGTCGATAACGTGTATGATTTTCTCGATCTCGTCCGAGGTGAATATGTCCGATTCGAAGATAGCCTCCCGCGCCTTCATCCAGTTGATGTTGCCGCGAAGGGTGTTTATTTCGCCGTTGTGCGCAAGGTAGCGGAACGGCTGTGCCAAAGGCCATCGGGGGAGAACGTTCGTTGCAAAGCGGCTGTGGACTAACGCCAACGCCGATTTCATATGCTCGTCGCTGAGGTCGGGGAAGTAATCGCCCAGCTGGGTGGAGATAAGCATTCCCTTGTACGAGATCATCTTGTACGAAAGCGAAGATACATAAAAGGAGTACGCCCCTTCCAGTCCGCTTTTACTTACGACTTTTTCCGCGTACCGGCGTATTACGTAAAGCTTTCTTTCGAAGGCCATGTCGTCGTCGATATCGGAGCTTCGCTTTATGAAGACCTGCTCCATGTGCGGCTCCAGGTCTTTCACCATCGAGCCGAGGTTGGCGTTGTTCGTTGGCACGTCGCGCCAGCCGAGCAGTTTCTGCCCCAGTTCTTCGGAGCAGTCCTTGAAAATTCGCTTTACTTTTTCGCGGCTTTTTTCGTTTTTCGGCAGGAACACTATTCCGGCCCCGTACCGGCCCAATTCCGGCAGTGCTATCCCCAGGTTCCCGCATTCCTTACGGAAAAATTCGTCGGGCATCTGGATCAATATTCCTGCGCCGTCGCCGGAGTTTTTCTCCGCGCCTACCGCGCCGCGATGCTCCAGGTTAACGAGTATTTCAACGCCTTTTTGGACGATACCGTGGGTCTGCTTCCCGCTCAGGTCGGCGATGAAACCGACGCCGCACGCATCGTGCTCGAAACGCGGGTCGTACAGCCCGCGCGCCTTTTGCATCGTCTGTCTATTCATGCCAATTCTTTCTTCATTAAAGTTTCCGCACCATGATTGTGTTGATCGGTTATAAAACAGCGCCGTGCGTGATCGGCTCTGACTTTACCCCTCTATCCTGTACCAGCCCACTCACCGATGGAGGTTGGACGTTACATGATAGCTACTGCCGCCCCGCTTTGCAAACCGGCACGCGGCGCCGAAGATGAATATACCCGCAATTTCCAATTTTAAATCAATAGGTTAGTCCTGAATTATCCCTTTTATAACAAAGCTATTGGTTTTTGAATAATTGATATCGTATTGGTGCGGACAGGCAATCCTTGTATCTGCCCGCCTGCGCCGCTTTTTTGTAGAGACGTAGCGCCGCTACGTCTCAGAAAACAATAGACGTTGCATCGCAACGCCTGAGCAAAGCGAAAGGTTCTCGCCACCTTTAGGTGGTCTCTACGTCCGGTACCGTAGGCGCCCTCGCCCTGCCTGCGCGGCCAAAGCGCTATGGCGCGACGGGCCTGCGAATGCTCAGCCGAGGACAAAATTCAAAATTCAAGACCTGACCCCTTTTCTGTCACGCAGTTGAAAGCTCAGGGAACTTGAACTCAATCTTTTCACCCATAATCTTGGATGCCTCTATCACTTCTATCCCGATGAGTTTTTCGTCCTTGCCGAAATCGGCATGAACGCCGGGGGCGACGGTTATCGTTTGCGCCGCTTTTGTATCCGGTTCCGCAAAACATATGTATAAGAGGTCCCTTTCATGGTCGTATTCAATCCTCATGGTTCCTCCTTCTTTGTAAACTGTTTTCCCACATTCAAGCGGCAAGTGCACCACATAGTTTAGCAAAAACCTGATTCGGCGTCTTGTAGTTGAGACACTTCATCGGTCGGTTGTTAATACGACGCTCAATCCGTTTTATATCCCTATTTGATAGCAAGCCAATATCCGTTTTCTTTGGAACGTAATGACGAATAAGGCCGATGCGATTTTCTACAGTCCCTTTTTCCCAGCTACGATAAGGGGCGCAAAAGTATGATTTCGTTCCCAGCGTTTTGTTTACCGTCTCATGCTCAACATTTTCGGTACCGTTATCGTAGGTGATACTGAGGCAAGCCCTTTGCGGATAGCGGGAAAGTCGGCGGTTAATGGCAATACGGGTAAGCTTCGCCGTTTTCCGCGCCAGCTTCGTAATCTTGATCTTCCGGCTCTTGCGTTCGGCCTGGACGCAAAGAGCCGCTTTTCCCTTGCGGGATACCACCGAATCCGCTTCCCAATGACCAAACTCTTCACGGTTGTTTATCTGCACAGGACGTTCGGTAATGGCGGTTCTATTGGGGATATGTGATTTCGTATGCTTCCGGCTATAGCCCCGCCGCTTACGCTGCCGGTGTCCTCTGATTAGGTGTTTTTTCAATTCAGGAGCATCCATATGAACGTACTGGTATATCGCCTCGTGGCTGATATACATGTCTTGCCGATTCTCCCTGAGCCATCCAGCGATCAGTTCCGGCGACCAGTCCTGACGCAACTTCCGCCGCACAAACGAACGTATCTTCCGGCTCTTCAGGCGTTCCCGTTGTCCGGCTTTCCGCTTCCGCTCTTCAGCCATATCATCCGCCGTATGAGCAAGATAATCATAGTTGTGAAGCGGATAAGCGTTCCGTTTTAGCTCCCCAACAATGGTACTGTGGCTTCGCCCAAGCAACACGCCTATCTCACGAACTGATTTCCCTCCGGCCTTTAACATTCCAATCTTTACACGCTCCTCTAAATCCAACTGATTGTAATTTTTTCCCATAACCACCAAGAATAACCTCCTTCTTGGTGGTGCACTTCCTCATTGAACTGGGGCAAGGATTTTTTTATTTTTTTTAAAGCCAAGTAAGTTTAAATTGCATTTCCCCTTCCCATTCATTAGTATCACCCTTTAATGAAAGGCAACCCCGACGCCGCGACCCTTTCCGGAGAGATTTCGCGTTATCTCGAAGACGTATCCGATGCGAAGGCGCGCGAAGGCGCCCTTGAAAAGGCGCG
>JAZFVB010000025.1:0-4984 GCA_036447515.1 Nitrospinota bacterium | reverse complement strand
GTCGCGCAGGTAATCGAAGCCGAACTCGTTGTTCGTTCCATAAGTGATATCGCTGTTGTAGGCCTCTTTGCGCAGGTCTTCGGGCATATTCGCCTGCATGACGCCCACGCTCATGTTCAAGAAGCGGTATATCTTGCCCATCCATTCGGCGTCGCGGCGCGCAAGGTAGTCGTTGACCGTTACGAGATGAACGCCCTTGCCGTTTAGCGCATTCAGGTAGAGAGGGAGGGTTGCCACCAGCGTTTTACCTTCGCCGGTCTTCATTTCGGTGATCTTCCCCTCGTGGAGAACCACGCCGCCGACTATCTGCACGTCGAAATGGCGCATGTCCAGCGCGCGCTTGCCCACCTCCCTTACCACCGCGAACGTTTCCGGCAGTAACGAATCGAGCGGCTCGCCGTTTTCCACGCGCTCTTTGAAGACGGACGTTTTCGCCTTCAGCCCGTCGTCGTCCAGGGCGGCTGTTTCGGGTTCCAGCGAGTTCACCCTGTCCACAATCTGCTGAATGCGTTTGAGCTCACGTTCGTTGCGGGAGCCGAATATTTTCTTTACAATCGAACCGAACATAACGGGATATTATATATGTATATGACGCGCCTACGGAAGAATAAATGAAAGACAGGAAAATCGACCCGACTAAGACTGAAAAGGGGATTCATCTTGAAGACATCATAGAAACGCTTCACAAACATTACCCCGACGCCGATGCCGACCCCATCCGCAGGGCATATGCCTTTGCGTCGCAGGCGCATGCCGGACAGGTAAGGCTCTCCGGCCAACCTTACCTCAGCCACCCCATGAACGTCGCTCTGATACTTGCGCGGCTCAAAATGCTCCCGCCCGTGATCGCCGCGTCCCTTATACACGACACCCTGGAAGATACCGGCGCCACGGCGGAGACGCTGGAAGAGACCTTCGGCAAAGAAATTACCCGGCTTGTGGAAGGAGTGACAAAACTGAGCATGATCCGAACTTCCAGCCGCGAAGAAAGGCAGGCGAGCAACGTAAGAAAAATGATAATGGCCATGTCGGACGACATCCGCGTTCTTCTTATCAAGCTTGCCGACCGCCTTCATAACATGCGCACGCTAGACTATCTGGAACCGGACAGAAAAAGGGCCATCGCCGAAGAGACGATAGATATTTACGCGCCGCTTGCAAACCGGCTCGGCATACACTGGATTAAAAACGAGCTGGAAGACCTGTCATTCAAGTACTTGCACCCGCTGGAATACAAGAGGCTCTCGCGCCTTATGAAGGAACGCAAGGAAGACCTGGACAAATTCATACTTACGATAGTGAACCAAACCAGAGACATCCTTATGAAAGAAAGGATAAGCGCCGAGGTTTCCGGCCGGCACAAGCACATTTACGGCATCCATAAAAAGATGCGGCAGCAACTCCTCGATTTCGACCAGCTTTTCGACATCATAGGCGTAAGGATAATCGCCAATTCAAATGAGGACTGCTACCGCGCGCTCGGCCTCATTCACGAAAACTACAAGCCGGTATTGGGGAAATTCAAGGACTACATTGCCCTGCCCAAGGAAAACGGATACCAATCGCTCCATACCGCCGTCCTTTCCCCCACCGGCAAGCGGATGGAGTTCCAGATACGCACGCAACAGATGCACCGCATAAGCGAAGAAGGTATAGCGGCGCACTGGCGGTACAAGGAAGGGGGATCGGTAAAGCCCGGCAAGCAGGACGACCACTTCATATGGCTCAGAAGGCTGCAGGATATCGACCACACCGCGGACAGTTCCAGGGAGTTCCTTGAAAACCTCAAGATGGACCTCTTCCCCGACGAGGTTTACGTATTCACCCCCGACCAGGAGGTAATGGCGTTTTCTTCGGGCGCCACGGCGCTTGATTTCGCTTACGCCATCCATACGCAGGTGGGCCACCGGTGCGTTGGCGTAAAGATAAACGCGGAATCGGTTCCCATAAGTTCGAAACTGCGCAACGGCGATATCGTGGAAATACTCACTTCCGAGAACCAGCGACCCGGCAAATCGTGGCTGAAAATAGCAAAGACATCCCATGCCAAGTCGCTTATACGCTCCTATATCCGCAACGCGCAGAGGGAAGAGGCGCTGCGGCTGGGCAGGGAACTGGTGGAAGAAGAACTTAAAAAATACGGGCTGGATTGCAAACGCTACTGCACCAACCTTTCGCTGGAGAAGGCGGCGGAAGCCATGGGATTCAAAAACTCGGAAATTCTGCTGGAACGGATCGGATCGTCAAAACTTCCCGTGTACCACTTCCTCCAAAAGCTCCTGCCGCCGGAGGAATGGAAAAAGATTCAGGATGCAAGCAAATCGTCGCTGAAAAACCTTTTCTTCAAGCTTATAAGAAGGCGCAAGGTTGCGCAAAATATCGGGGTAAAAGTCGGCAGCACGGACAACATGCTCATACGGTTTGCGGGATGCTGCAATCCTGTGCCGGGCGATGCCATAATCGGAAACATATCAAAGGGGCACGGCATAGTCATACACAACAAGTCCTGCTCGCTAATTAAAGAGATGGCCTCCGACCCGGAAAAGTTCGTGGAGGCGCAGTGGGAAAGACCGGAAAAGAAACAGCTCCATCCGGTGCGCATCGTGGCGCATGCGGTGAACCGGCCGGGCATACTTGCAAAGGTATCGGCGGCTATCGCCGAATCGCAGGCAAATATAAATAACGCCGTGGTGCAGGTTACCGATTTACATCACGGCGAGCTGAACCTGACCATTGAAATAGAAGACCTGGAACACCTTGAAAGGGTGATGGACGCCGTCAGGAACGTGGACGGCGTAAGGCGCGTGGAACGCGGATTGGACGCGGGACGCCCCGCGAAGAAGTAATACCGCCGGAGTGTTTTAGAAAGTTCCTACACCGCTTCCAGCGCGGCTTTCATCTTAACGCGCACATCGCCGGCAACTTCATTTAACGCCTCGTTGTTTACCATGCTCATCGCGGCGGAGGGGTCCATTCCCGCCACGTGCGTCGCGCCGTCGGCGTCTTCGTAAACGATGACGTTGCACGGGAGCATGAGGCCGATTTCCGGTTCCGCCGTCAGCGCCTTGTGTGCACTGGATGGATTGCACGCGCCTAGAATCATGTAGCGGCCGAAATCGACGTTTATTTTTTCCTTGAGCGTCTTTTGGATGTCGATTTCGGTGAGTATTCCAAATCCATGATCTTTAAGTGTTTGGCGCACCTTGGCTTCCGCCTCGTCGAATCCCATATCGACTTTTCTAGTGAGTCCATAAGCGGTTTGCTCCATAATAGTCCTCCTTATTTACCGATTTGATCTATGTTACACTATTTATAAAGAGATCGGGGGCGTACCGGTTTCGACGGGAACACGGAGACCGTTTGAGGCATGCCGAGGGTTCACGCCTCGTTAAAACGTGGAAGGCAAATATAATTGCCAACGATTTCGAATACGCATTAGCGGCTTAATTTAAGACCGCTACGCCCTAAACGCAGCCCTCCCGCGGCGTCGTTTAGGGTGTCATACAAATGCGGGATGGCTTTGCGGCAGGCAACTGGCCGCCGGGCGAGATTTTATGTTGCTGGCTGTCGGAACTGCCTGCCTTTGGGCACGACGGCGGCGAGAAATTAATCAAAGGATAAGCATGTAGTCTCAGCGGGGGAAGGTTTTCGGACAGGGGTTCGATTCCCCTCGCCTCCACCATAATTCCTTTGTTTACAAGTAGTTAAAAAGACAAAAATCCCGCCACACACGGTTCACACACGGTTAGAGATAGTTTATAACAAAACCATATAGGTGATTTTTTTGCTCAAATGGGGGGCAATTATACCACTTAAGGCCCATATTTATTAATGATTTCTTTCAAAGTAGTTTGCATATAAAGTGAATATTCATTTGCACCATCAAAAAAACCATCTTCCTTTGCCTGCCTCCAATAAAGCCTTGCTTCTTCATAATACGGAAGATGAAGTCTTCTCAAAGTTTCAACAAAATTCCTCATATCTTTCAGTGGTGGATTATTAAACTTTGGAGAATGATATGGGCCAACGTCTAATGCCGATATAAAGGGAACCATACCATCTGAACCAAGAAAGCTATTGAGATGCATGTCACTCCTTTCAGGGTGTTGCTCATAGTGGTAGCAGCTAGACCCTCTACTTTTACTGTGATGGACTATTTTGTATCCGTGAGGCCCTTCATGGGGTTTTTGAAGCCATTCAAGCCACCCATCTTCAGGCTTCTCAATAGTTTCACCACACTTGTCGCATATCCATTGTTTTAATGGTATTAACTTCATAATTGGCTCTCCTGGAATTTTATTTAAACACTATTATCGTTCATGCAAAATTTATATCTATTTGGTCTTTTTAAATTCTACCACCTTAGCTGAAGTAGTCCACGCCTCTACCATCATTTTGGTGGAAGGATGGGCGTAGTTTCCCGTCATAGTGAGGGACTGGTGCCCGAGGATGGCTTTTACAACAAGTTCTGGTACACCGTTGTTGAGCATCTGCGAGGCGACGCTATGACGGGTTCCAGCGTAGCAGTTTATATCCACTTTCGCTTTTTTTGCCGCCCTCGCCCATATCTTGTTTATCTGGTTGTAGGTGTATGGTTTACCTTTTGAATTTGTAAAGACGAAAGTTTCCGGCCCAATCTTTTGTTTGGCCAGTTTCTCCAGCATTTCCTTTAATTCGGGATGCATAACAAGCTCCCGAGAGCGGCCCGTCTTGGTGGTGGACAACTCATCGAGACTGAATGCCCGTTCTATCGTAACTGTCCCGTATTCGTTCTTGGTGAAATTGAAGTCCCGCCTCTGCAAGGCCCGTGCTTCACCCGGACGGCACCCGATACGTGTAAGGAGGTAGAAAATTGGTCTGTCCTTGGAATTAATTTCCTCGATGACCTTATTCTGGGTTTCGTAATCTATCCACTTTGGTTTTGGCTTGGGAATTACACCTATACTCGGAAATTCCGGAATGCGTACGATTACTCCTGACTTCG
>JAZFVB010000024.1:0-5886 GCA_036447515.1 Nitrospinota bacterium | reverse complement strand
GGCCGACCAGAATGTCTCAACAGGCTCCACCGTAACGCTGGACGGCAGCGGAAGCTCGGATGCGAACACGGACACCATGACTTATAGCTGGTCGTTTACATCGTTGCCCGCCGGAAGCAGTGCGGCGCTTTCATATTCCACGGTGGCCGACCCCACGTTTACAGCCGACGTTGACGGCTCATATGTGGTTAGCCTCACGGTGAACGACGGCACGGTGGATAGCGCGGCGGATACCGTAACGATAACGACGGATACAACAGGAGGCTGCGATTCCCAAACAGAAATAAAAGTCCTTTTTATCGGTAACAGCTATACCTCTGTAAACGACTTACCAAATATGGTTAAAGATTTAGCCTGCTCGGGTGGGTATAATCTTTCGGTTACTTCATCTACTCCGGGTGGTTATCGTTTTTTAAACCATGCGGGGGACGCAAACACATTAACGGCCATTGATTCGCAACAATGGGACTATGTGATCTTACAAAATCAGAGCCAGGTCCCCGGCTGGAAGCCTGCAGCTGTTACGACGTATAGCGTTCCTCATGCCGTAACTTTGGTGAATGCAATTTTGGCTAATAACCCGGAAACTCAAATTATTTATTACGTGACTTGGGGAAGGGAAAATGGCGACACGCAAAATTGTGCCTACTACTCAAACGTTTGTACCTTTACGGGACATACTGCCGCCCTATTAGAGGGCTATACCCTTTATAAAGATGCAACGGGTGGAACTTTGGCAAAAGTAGGTACGGCATGGGAAGCCGTGGTGGATGATGGAAGCGCTCCATTCGATTCCGGCGAGCTTTGGAGCTCCGATCAAAGTCACCCCGAACTCTTAGGAAGTTATTTAACGGCTACGACTATTTATGCCACCCTACTCAATGAATCACCTGTAAATCTTGACGTACCAAATGGCATATCATCAGATAACGGACTATACCTGCAACAAATAGCTCAATCTGTAATGGGTGTCTTGTAGGGGAACCGGGGTCAGGTCTGCTATATGCAAAGTCGAACCAATTGTCTGCCCCACTTAAAAACCGGCTGCGACTACGTCCAGTGCGTTCGTTAAGGACAGTGAGCTTGTCCCCGCCCCGTATCATGGTACGGGCTAAACTCCAGCGGGGGTCGGTTATAAAGCTTTTCTGAAAAAACGCTGGCGTGCATCCCGCCGAAGCTTTTGCGCAGGTATGGAGAAGTGCGGGACGCGGGCCGGCGCCTTGGATGAGGAATGGGGAGAGTAGGGCTGCCCGAGCCGCGACTTCATATAAATTCCGTCAGTTCCTGCGGCAGTTGAATTCTTCCATGGCGTTGGTGAAATCTTCAGACTTTAGAAGCGCAAGGAGTATCGTCTTTGCCAGCTTTTTATCGTGTTTCCCGTTTTCGTCTTTTTTACCTTTTCTTTTCTTTTTTCTCATACCGTGTAAAGGTGCATAAAACATACCGGATGAAAGGCAATGTAAGAACATATTGATTTTTAAAAAGTTACTATAAATCTAAACCTTTTTGATTGTTGAAAACTCTACATATTGTTGAAAATTTTAAACTTTCAATAAAGACATGCGAGCGCTTAATTTACGCAATGCTTATCACATAGCCGAGGGCTGTGCCGCTTAATAAGTTGCCAGTACCGTGATCAATTGCGGGAATATTCCGGCGCTACTGGTAAATTCCGTATACAAAAGTTAAAATTGTACATCAGCGGCGGGTGCAATTTCCCGCCTTTAACCAAGCCAGTTAGGAGTAGGAATGGAAACCACGCTTGCAGAATTCCTTAAAACGCAAAAGCGCGATAGGCTTGCCGCGAAAAATCCGATTAAGCCGGAATTATTCAAGTTCATTCCGTTTTTCGACGAGGTCTTTGAAAAAGAGCTCTGGCCAATTCTGGTCAATCTTTCGGGCAGCGACGGCATAGCGCATATAGAGTGCAAGGAGTGCAAGCCGGGACAAAAAATCATCAAAAAGGGCGAGTTCGACATGATGGTTTTCTGGCTCCTTAAGGGAACGTTGGAAGTGGTTTCGGAAATAGACGGCATTCCCACCGTCGTAACCAGATACGATGAGACAGGTTTTTGCTTCGGGGAGCTGGCAATCGTCGAAGGTTGCGAAAGAACCGCCGACGTGAACGTTGACGGCAATACGGGGGCTACCATAATTGAAATCGACTGGTCCATTACCTCAATCTGCCACGAACTGGAATCCCGCTTCAACCTTCTTTTGATGAAGACGATCAACAGGAAGCTTATGAAAAACTTCTCGACCTACAATAGGGCATACGCGGCGCTCAGAATAATCAAACGCGAATCCGAAAGCCAGACGCGAGAGGTTGAAAAGCTGAAAAAGCTTCTGAAAACAAACGATATCAAGTTCGATGATACCGTCGCGTCCGACCTGCCGGAAAAAATAGGCAAGGTGGCCGAGGATATGGATAAAAGCGCAATGGAAGGCTGAAGCGGCCGCGCCACCCGATGAGTAATAAAGGAGATGGGATAACATCGATGCCGCATTGTAAACTTTGGAAAACCATTTACCGCATAACAACGGCCCGCACCAATGGCTAAAACAAAAAAGGTGCGGCTTCCCATAAGGGTTCCCGTACCCAAACCCTCAAAGCCCCACAGCACAAAGAAGGGGAAAAGGGGCTACGACCGTAAAAGGGATAAGAAAACCTATCCGGATAATTGATCTTCGGTGTAATCTAAACGGTATGCCTTCATACAAAGCCGCCAATATAGACGAACTAAAACCGGGCGAGAAAAAGTGCGTTACATGCGGCGGGCTAAAACTGCTTCTTGCCCGTCTTGCCGAAGGATATTTCGCCGTACAGAACAGATGCCCCCACAGGCAGGGCCAGCTATGCGACGGCAGGCTGGACAGGGAAAAAGGCGAGATAGCGTGCGGGCTGCACGGCTGGAACTTCGACCTGCGCACGGGAGTATCCCCCTACGATCCAAACGACAGGCTTGAGACTTACCGCGTCGACGAGCTTGAAGACGGAATCTACATTAATCTTCCTGTAAAAAAAGAAATGCCGCCCCTAAACGATTATCTGGACCCGTGGCGCAGAAGGCGCGACGTTTTGGAAACGGACATGGAGATGATCCACCATATGGCCGATGGATGGATAGGCGAAAAGGGGTACACGGAACCGATGCGCCCGGAAAAACAGGAAAAGCTCTGGAACCGTATCGTCTTCCTTCCGCGCCAGGTTTCGGCATTCCCCATTATTGACGGCGAAGAGGTGAAGCTTTCCACAGTAATCGGTAAAGGCGCGAAAAAGCCGTTGACGATATCCCTTCCGGTATATGTATCGCACATGAGCTTCGGCGCCCTTTCGCGCGAGGCAAAAATAGCATTGGCTAAGGGAAGCGCAATGGCGGGAACGATGATCTGTTCCGGCGAAGGCGGCATGATGCCTGAAGAGCGTGAAAACGCCGATACCTATATATTCGAGATGGCCAGCGGCTACTTCGGCTGGAACGAGGAGAACATGAATAAGGCCGACGCCATTGAAATAAAGATGGGGCAGGCCGCAAAGGCGGGGAAAGGGGGCATGCTGCCGGCAGGAAAGGTTACCGGGGAGATCGCAAAAGTGCGCGGCCTGGAGCCGGGGGAAAACGCCATTTCGCCCGCCCGCTTTCCCGATATAAACTCCATTGCCGATCTGCGCGTAAGAATCAGTGAAATACGGCAGACTACCGGCGGAAAGCCGGTGGGCATTAAATTCGCCGCTTCAAGAATAGAGGAAGACCTTGCCGCCGCGCTCGAATGCGAACCGGACTTCATCACGATAGACGGACGCGGCGGGGCGACCGGCGCCGCGCCAAAACACATTAAGGACAGCATTTGCGTGCCGACTCTTTTCGCGCTCGACCGGGCGCGCCGCTTCCTCGAAAAGCAGGGAGTAGAAATAGATCTCCTTGTAACGGGTGGATTCCGATTGCCGTCAGATTTCGCCAAGGCGATTGCTTTGGGGGCGACTGCGGTGGCATCCGCTTCGGCCGCGATGATGGCCATCGGATGCCAGCAGTACCGCGCGTGCCACACGGGGCGCTGTCCGGTCGGAATCGCCACGCAGGACCCCTATTACAGGTCGCGGCTGGATGTCGAAGCGTCGGCGCAAAAGCTTGCGAACTTTTTCAAGACTGCCGCCTTCCAGATGGCCGATTTCGCGCGCATATGCGGTCGCAAGCGAATCCACGATCTTTCGTTAAGCGACATCGCGACGACAGACGGCGAAATCGCCAAATACACCTCGATAAGGCATGTTGGAGAAGGAGAGCGGCTGGAATAACGTAATTGCGTGTGCCGCATCCGTTGCCGAAAGTTTATTTTATGAATATACTTTATAATGTATGAAACTTGTTATAGGAGCATGAGTAAATGACAAAGCATCTTAAAGATTATGCCGAAGGCTGGACGATATTCGGGAAAGTGCGCCATATGTTTCCTCACGAGATCGCCGGCGCGCTCATTAATATTTTCGACGTGACGTTCGGTTCCCGGCAGGGAAGGATCATACACCAGCACTTCTTCTTGCCGATAGAAATGGATTCCGGCGCAAGGGAAATTCTTAAGCGGTACGGGTATCACGAAATCAGCCTTGAGGAGCATAATGAAGAACGCCTGCCGGAAAAAGCGCCGCCCCTCGGAGAGAAGTCGGAACATTTGCAGCTGATCATAATGAGAACGGTCGGCATGCTGGAGTCCCCGGAGGCAAAGGAACTTAGCGCGATGGAAAAAGAAAAGGGAAAGGTCATCGGCTATGGCGGCGGGTACGATACCGTATGGAAAACGATATTGCTTCACGACAGGAAAAAATTAAAGGACCTCCTTGAGTTCCTTACGGCCCACGGATTGGAATACAAGCTGCCCGAAGGGATCGAGGACCCTCTCGCCAAAAAGGGTTAGGCGAGTGGCGGTTTTGGACAGTGCTTAACCCGCAAATGCCGGAGGTATAAAATGTCGCTTACCCCTTCAACGATGCTTGCGCTGGGAACCCCTGCGCCCGATTTCAAACTGGCCGATACGGACGGCAAGACCGTTTCCCTTTCCGATTTCGCCGATAAGCCCGCGCTCCTTGTCGCTTTTATCTGCAACCACTGCCCTTACGTCAAGCACGTAAGCAAAGGGCTGGCCGGACTTGCGCGCGACTTCCAGGATAAGGGATGCGCGGTAGTGTGCATAAACTCCAACGATGCCAACAACTATCCCGAGGACAGCCCGAAAAACATGGCGCGGGAGAAAAAAACATCCGGCTACACCTTCCCGTACCTCTACGACGATACGCAACGCGTGGCAAAGGCGTACCGTGCCGCCTGCACGCCCGACTTCTATCTTTTCGATAACGAAAGGAAACTGGTTTACCGGGGGCAGATGGACGGTAGCCGTCCCGGCAACGGCGTTCCGGTAACCGGCGGGGATTTAAGGAACGCGCTGGACGTTATTTTAGCGGGAAAGCCGGCGCCCGAAAAGCAGACGCCCAGCATGGGTTGCAACATCAAATGGAACCGGGGCAACGCGCCGGATTATTATTAGAAGCCTTTTAAAATAAATTCATCCAAGGTTTTCAAATTGCTTGGCTTTCAGCCTGCTAATCGCCGACCAGCGCCATCACGTTATTCCAACTTGGCTTCAAGTTAACGCATACACGCCATATGGCGGCTCCCCTGGCACGCGAGGCTGCGCAAACTCCAAAGGCTTTTCATATACGTTAAAACGTTTTTCGCGTCTGTCTTTGAGAGAGTTTCTTTCCATGCAACCATACGGCTGTCTTCCTGCTGGGAGCCTTCCAGAATGGTCTCGATAACATTCTGGTCTGAATGGTGCCACGCATGCGCCGAATCATCGAGGGCCGGCGCGGGCGCCACGTCGGGTTCGGTAATA
>JAZFVB010000023.1:0-3356 GCA_036447515.1 Nitrospinota bacterium | reverse complement strand
GGCTTTAAGGATGATGTCTATCATCCTTAAGAGTATCAGCAGGTATAGCGACAGAAGGATTACCGTTCCGATAAACCCGGCTTCCTCCGCAAAGACGGCAAAAATAAAGTCCGTGTGCTTTTCGGGAAGGAAGTTAAGCTTGCTCTGCGTTCCGGCAAAAAAGCCCTTGCCTAAAAGCCCGCCGCTGCCGATTGCGATCTTCGATTGTATAACGTGGTAGCCGCTTCCCAGCGGGTCGCTTGCGGGGTCGAGCAACGTCAGGACGCGGCTTTTCTGGTAAGGCTTCAGGTTCATCCATGCAACCGGCGTAAGTATCAGCGCCGCTATCAGGATAGATATAAACGTCTTCTTCTTTATACCGTTTACAAACGTCATTACGATGAATATCGCCACCAGTATCGAAGCGGTTCCAAGGTCGGGCTGTTTGGCTATCAACAGCACGGGTATCGTCACCAATATGAAAGGAATAAATAGCCGCTTGAATCCCATCGCCCGGTTTTCCTTCCAATCGTCGTAATACCTCGCAAGGGTAAGTATCAGGATTACCTTGACAACCTCGGAAGGTTGGAAATTCATTCCCCCAAGGCTCAGCCATCTTTGCGAACCGGATATAACCCTTCCGCTCATAAGCACCTTTACGAGAAGCAGGATGAATATAATGTACAAGAGGTATGCCGGACGTTCCATGGTGCGGTAGTCGACAGACGCCATGAACACAAGAGCCATTAAACCGTAGAAGTTCCATTCAAGCTGACGAATGTAAAGCGATCTTGAGAACTCCGATTCACTGCTGTAATTCGCGCTGTATATAACGAAAACGCTAGCAACCGCAATGCCTAATGTCAGGAACAAAAGCGTCCAGTCGAAATACGAATACCACTTCTGGCCGAGCAATTCCCTTCTTTCCATTATGACGCCCCCGCGCTAAGCGGAGTTTTGACGCCGACGCCATCAAGGTATGTTTTGATCACCTGCTTCGCCATCGGAGCCGCGACAAGGCCGCCGCTTCCGCCGTGCTCGACTACCACGGCCACGGCAATTTGCGGATCGTCAAACGGCGCATAAGCTACGAACCACGCGTGATCCCGAAATTTTTCCGGTATCTCGTCTCCCTTGCGGTCGTCGTCTTCTCTCAAGCGAACAACCTGCGAGGTTCCGGTTTTGCCCGCCATGCTGACTCCTTTTATCCTTGCGCGCCAGCCCGTGCCTCCTTTTGAGTTCACGACTTCGAATAGCCCCCTTCGTATGAGCGCAAGTGTCTTGGGCGAAAGCTTTACGTCAATTCCGCCAAGCGATTCAAGGCCGGTATCGACATCCTCCGGCAGGCGGATAAGACGCGGCAACGGCATTTTCCCGTCGTTTGCGACCGCCGCAATAACGCGCGCCATTTGTAACGGCGTTGTAAGGTTAAACCCCTGTCCTATCGATATAGAAAGAGTTTCCCCGGCAATCCATGGTTCATGTCGGTTCTTTTCCTTCCAACTGGTAGTCGGTACTAACCCCCTCTTTTCATGGTCAAGCTTTATGCCGCTTTTTACATTAAGGCCGAACCTCGCCGCCATTTCGGCTATCTTGTTTACACCCACCTTCAAGCCGACGTTGTAAAAAAAGACGTCGCACGATTCGGCTATCGCGCGGACTAGTCCTATTTTACCGTGCCCTCCCTTTTTCCAGCATCTGTAAACCTTTCGGCCCATCTTGTAATATCCGGGGCAAAAGAACCTTGTTTCCTCGTCAATGACTCCGCTTTCAAGACCTGCCGCCGCCACCACTATCTTGTATGTGGAACCGGGAGGATACTGCCCCTGTATGGCGCGGTTGTTCAGGGGATGGTATTCATCATTTATAAGCTCGCTCCAATATGCAAAGTCAACTCCGCGCGCAAATTTGTTTGGGTTAAACGAGGGCGAGTTCGCCATGGCGAGTATTTCGCCCGTTTTAGGCTTAATAGCCACGATGGCTCCGCGTTTGCCTTCAAGAGCCAGTTCTGCGGCCAACTGCGTATAATATTCGATGGAAAGGTTAATGTCATGCCCCGCGCCCGAAGGCAGGCTTCTTACAACCCTTAACTCCCGTCCCGCGGCATCAACCTCTACAATTTTTCTGCCCTTCTTGCCGCGAAGTGCGGTTTCGAAACTTTTTTCAACCCCGTATCTGCCGAGAATATCGCCCTGCCTGTAGTCCTTATAGATGTCAAATTCCAGCTGGCTTTTCGTTATTTCGCTCAGATAGCCGAGAAGGTGCGCCGCCAACGGGCCGTACCTGTAATAACGGGTCGGCCTTATTTCCAGCGATACGCCGGGAAGCTCGTACCTGCGTTCCTCGATTCTGGCGGCCTGATCGCGGGTTATATCGTAAGCCGCAACGTAAGCTGAAAAAGGCGCCATCGACAGCATCTTTTTCTTTACAGCCGCTTTATCCAGGTCAATAAGCTCTCCAAGCTCGGCAAGTAGAACGTCAAGGTCGGGAATGTCCTCGCGTATAAGAGCCACGTTAAAAGATGGGCGGGAACTTACAAGTTCGATCCCGTTGCGGTCGAAAAAATTACCGCGATAGTCCGGCAGGACCACCCGCCTTAAGCGGTTGTTTTCCGCAAGCATGGAAAGGCTTTCGCTCTGGACAATCTGCAAGTACCAAAGACGAACGACTATTATGAAGAAGGCGGCGAATATGCAGACTGTAAGGAAAAATACTCTCGTCCGCAGTCCTCTGAAAAATCGCTCGTCGCCGCCGTAGGTAAATTACATAATCAGCGCCCTACAAAATTAAAACGGTTTCATCCCGGCCATCGGGGGAAATGCCTTTAGTTTTTCATAAACCTCTTTTTTGTACTTTTCAAGCGATTCCCGCGACTGCGCCTCGAACCTCAAAACAAGTACCGGCTGTGTATTAGATGCGCGTACCAAAGCCCACCCGTTGTCGAAATCCACGCGCACGCCGTCAATATCTATAACATCGTATCTCGACCGGTAGTATTCAACAAGCTCGGCCACGATCTCGAACTTCTCATCGTCGGGGCAATCAACCCTTATTTCCGGCGTGTTGAACGTCTTTGGCACGTCATCAAGAAAACGGCTTAACGGCTGGTCGGCGCTGTCTATGATCTTTAGTATCTGCGCGGTGGCGAAGATAGCGTCGTCAAAGCCGTAGTAATTCTCCCTGAAGAAGATATGCGCGCTCATCTCGCCCGCCAGCGCCGCATCCTCCTTTTTCAGCCTGTCCTTAATGATCGAGTGGCCGGTTGCAGACATTATTGGAACGCCGCCGTGCTTTTTGATATCTTCCTGGAGGTTCTTTGAACACTTGACGTCGAAGATTATCTTTGCGCCCTTTTGCCTGGTAAGGATGTCGCGCGC
>JAZFVB010000022.1:0-2391 GCA_036447515.1 Nitrospinota bacterium | reverse complement strand
CCGTTCGAAAGGGGCCTTGTGTTGCTGGAATCGGGCGAAATAAAGGTTAAGCCTCTTATTCAAAAAACCTTTCCGCTGGAACGCGGCCTGGAGGCGTTCGAGGAGGCCGCAAAACCCGGCGCCCTGAAAATACTGATCGGCTGATGTATCCCGTTCTTATAAAAATAGGCCCGTTTACCCTTTACACATACGGCCTCCTTGTCGCTACCGGCATGCTGGTGGCGATAGCCTACTCCTATTACCGCTCCAAAAAGGAGGGGATGGACGGCGAGGTCGTTCTCGACCTGTGTTTCTGGGTAGTGGTCGGGGCCATTGCCGGCTCGCGCGTTCTTTACATCGTGGTAAATTACCGCGATTTTCTGGGCAGTCCGCTCGACATCTTCAAGATATGGAAAGGCGGCCTTGTTTTTTACGGCGGGTTTATCGGCGCGGTGGTGTTCGGTATCTGGTACACAAGCAAGCATAAAATGCCGGTATGGAAAACCGCCGATCTTCTTGCGCCGGGCGTGGCGCTGGGCCATTCGATTGGGAGATGGGGGTGCCTGGCGTCAGGGAGCTGTTTCGGAAGGCCTACCGAATCGTGGATGGGCATTACGTTCCTCAACCCGCTGGCGATTGCGCCGCTGGGCGTAAAACTTTTTCCAACGCAGATATTCGATTCGATAAACGAGCTGACGATATTTTTCATCCTTATAACCGTTCGGCCCTACAAGAAGTTCGACGGCCAGATCGTTCTTATGTGGGCGATGCTCTATGCCGCCGGGCGGTTCGTTATCGAGTTTTACAGGGGCGACCCCCAAAGGGGATACATAATCCCCGGCACGCTAAGCACCTCGCAGGGGATTGCGGCCGCCGTTTTTATCGTCAGCCTCTTTTTGCTTTTGCGTTTTTTGCGAAAGGCTAAATGACCGGTCGGAAATTTTCGGTTAGAGCGGAAAAGGGCGACGAAGGCGTCCGGGCGGACAGCTTTCTTTCTTCAAAACTTGCGTGGCTTTCGCGCTCCGCCGTCAAGCGTCTGATGGACGGCGGCCGGGTGCTGGTGGACGGAAAGCCCGCAAATACCGATCACAAGGTCCGAACGGGCGAAGAATTCACCGCAACTATACCGGAGGCCGCCAAGGTCGATACCCGCGCCGAAGACATAGAGTTGGACATCGTCTACCAAGACGCGGATATCGCCGTTATCAATAAGGAAGCAGGAATGGTAGTCCACCCCGCAAAGGGGCACCAAAGCGGAACGCTGGTAAACGCCCTCCTTTACCGCCTTAAAGACCTTTCCGGCATCGGCGGCGAGATGCGACCGGGCATAGTCCACCGGCTGGATAAGGACACGTCCGGACTTATAGCCGTGGCAAAAAACGACGCCGCGCATCTTTCATTAAGCGAGCAACTTAAAAGCCGCGCCATGAAGCGCGAATACATGGCGGTAATCAAGGGGAAGATGAAAAACCGTTCGGGCGTAATCGAAAAAT
This sequence comes from Nitrospinota bacterium, assembly GCA_036447515.1. Classification (GTDB taxonomy): domain Bacteria; phylum Nitrospinota_A; class UBA7883; order JACRGQ01; family JACRGQ01; genus JAZFVB01. Next base: position 919 of record JAZFVB010000022.1, on the reverse strand, counting down.
CGATAGGCAGGCATCCGGTTTACCGCAAGAAGATGTCCGTAAAGACAAAAAAACCCCGCGAGGCCGTAACGGAATACGAAACGGCGGAGAGTTTCGAAAGCGCGACGCTTTTGAAGATAAATTTGCAAACCGGCAGGACGCACCAGATACGCGTTCACCTTGCCTCGATGGGGCGTCCGATAATCGGCGACCGGGTTTACGGCAAGGAAAAATCGAAACTTATCGGCCGCCCGGCCCTGCACGCGGCGCGGCTCGTCCTTATCCATCCGAAAACCGGAAAGGAGATGCAATTTACCGCGCCTTTGCCGGAGGATTTCCAAAAACTCCTCGCCGCCCTTAAGAAGTAGCGTAAATGGGGAAGGGGATTGTAGAGGCGTTGCATCGCTACGCCTCTGGTTTTTTGAGAACCTCCCCTTACCCTAAAGGGCACAGGCAGTCCCCTTCTTTTGTTAAGGAGAGGATTTTGATAAAAAAAGTGTCTCCGTACAATCATGCTGAGCTTGAGGCTTGTCCTGCCTGTCCTGAAGAATGAAGGGAGCGGAGTCGAAGGGAAGCACGGCAACATTTCCGCCGGGGCTTTTGACAATCCTTCCCTTTTAAACCACCTGAAGGTGGCAAGAGGGACAGGCGACAGGCTCAGCATGACAGCTTTTTGTCACCCTGAGCCTGTCGAAGGGCGGCAAAAAGAACGGCGTCTCTAACGGTATATGCGGTTAATTCTCTTTACTGTTTTCCGCGTCTTTTATCGGTTTAACTTTAAGGATGTGTCCTTCCTTCATTTCAATCTCCACCCTGCCGCCCTTTTCAACATTGCCTGCCTCTATGCGAGCGTCCCACAGTTCGCCCTCCACCTCTATAGAGCCGAACGGGTCGAGCGCGGTGACGGCCACTGCTTCGAGGCCTATCAGCCCGTCCGCGC
>JAZFVB010000021.1:0-6573 GCA_036447515.1 Nitrospinota bacterium | reverse complement strand
CCGGGGGGATGGACAGCTCCGTTTTGAGTTTTTCCAAAAGTTCTTTCATTCTTTCCTCCTTGAGAATCTGATTTAAAAGTTCCGGCATCTTTGCAATGTTCGGTTTATCGGTAAGCCCCATGCTGATAAGGCTTTCTATATAAAGCTCGCCGTTTTTCGTTCGACGCGGATCGTAAACAAAAACCGGCGAGAGAAAACGAAAAGTTTTTGCGCGGATAAGCTCTTCGGCCTCGGCGGTAAACTCTATATCCCCATAAAGCCCGATCGGTTCCAGTGAAAGCGAATCCGGATAAAGGAAACCCGCAACGATGCTTTCTCCCATGCCCCCCTGTCCGCCCGGCTTCCCGGATTTCCCATATTTCCCAAACTTCATAGATGCGTGCTCGTAATCGACGGGTATTTCTTCCATCGATTCGCGCGCAAAGTCCATAATGCGTTTTAAAGTTTCGTCGTCGATTACCTGCAATCCGCTTTCGTGTTCGAAGCGGCCTTTTGGGACTATCAGTGCGTTTACCTTCATTTCGCGTTTACCTCTTCCATCTTTTCCACCTTTTCCAAGGAAAACTTTTCTTTGAAAGCGTCCTGCACAATCGCGTCTCCTGGCGCCGGCTCCGGTATTCCGGCGGCGTTGTAAAGTTGCGACACGGCCAGCGGCGCCTTCATTGCGAAAAGCGTCTTTATGTCTTCGAGCCTGCTCTTCCTTTCGGCAATGGTTTCGGTATCGGATTCAAAACGCGGGTAGCGTTTGCTAACGCCGAAGTTCGCTTTAACGAGGGGAACCAGAAAATCGCGCGTAAGCGTTTCGTCCAGCATCAGGCAGTCGAGCCGCATGATGTCGCGGCGCACCCTGTCGTGCACTTCTCCGAGGGCGTAACTTCCGGAGCTTCCTTGTTCGGTTGTAAGCGTCTGGCCGAGCACGCGTTTCGATTTCTGCCTGTTGAAATACTCGACGGCGTTTTCGAAAAGCGAATGGTTTCCACTCAGCTTTGATTCGACGAACTCTATCGTGGTGTCTTCGCTGATGATCGCCGCCGCGTCCGCGCCGAGTTCGTTAACCGCCCTTTTAAGAACTGCCCGCGACTGTTCGTCCGCCGTCGCCTTGAATTTGCCGAGGCGCAACGGTATTCCGTAGATGTCCATGAAGCTCATCCAGTCTTTTACGGACATGCTCGTAAAAAGGTAATACCACGAAAGGCCTCGGTAGAGGCCGCTCCTTAAAGGGCCGCCGCCAATGGCGCGGTGCGCGTGGAAAATGAACTTGTCTCTCGGCAGTTCGACGCCGCGCGAATCGCCGGGTTCGAGGTATCTGGGAAAATCCAGCAACATGCCCGGTTTTTGCGGATCGGCGAATGTGAAAAGCGCGTGCGGGCAGAAGTTCACGCCGCTTGCGACGAGGTAGCCGTCGCTTACTTCAAGAATTATTTCCGCGACGGCAAACCCCCTGCCGATGGCGGAAAGCAGGTCCTGCATTATGCGCGTTCTTCCTTCAAGCGATTCCCATACGTCGCGCACGAAATCCCCCGCCATCCTGTCTTCTTTTGCGTCGGAAGCGGCGACTATCGTCCGCTGTCTGGACGCCGCCGCGATTACGCGCGTCTGCATGACGGTTGCAAGGTGAAGGTCTTTCTCCTCCATCTCGTCGAAAAAGCTCATCGCCGACTGGCACCAGCCGGATTCCATTTCGCTTAAGATCGCGGCGAGCTTTTGGGGCGTTATGTCCCGCGCGGGATGCGTTCTGTACAGGATTTCATTAGCCGGGTTAACAATGGGACCGCGTAGTTCCTTTTTTCTTTTAGCTGTCATACCGTTACCATCTCCATGAGTTTCTCTTTGTTACTCTTTCGTAGTAGACGTTTTGCGCCTTTTGGCCGGCGGCGGCGTGCGCGGCAAGCATTAGCGCCCATGCTATGTCCGCGTGATGATCGGCTCCCTTCGGCGCGGTAAAAACGACGTTGCCGGAACCGGAAACCTTTTTCTCTATCGACCGCATCTGCGAGATAACGTTCCTTTCGAGGGGCAAAAGCATCTTGCCGTCGGAGAGAAGCATCTTTGTGTTAGAGACCAGCCTTGCTTTAATCTGCGCGGTGAAGTGGACGGGCATAATGGAATCGCCGAACATTGTTTCCATTTTTTCCGCAACCGGCAGGCCGATACCGGTTGAATCGATGGCAATGCGGCATACGCCGTGCTTCACCGACTCCGCCATGACGTTTTCCTGATCGGCGAATCCGGCTTTTTCAAGCCGTACCATCATCCTCGCTTCAAGACTTTCGCCGACGTTGTCCATAATGAAAAGTACCGATTCGTCTTTCTTCCTGCCGACGTCGTACCCGGCGAATAGTTCGCCCTTTGCGTTTTTAGAAAGCCAGCTCCACTCGTCGCCCGACGGAATCCTTTTAAGGGATTTGAACCGATGCTCCGCTTCCGGGTGATCGCCGAAAGCGGCCGACGCGTTTTTATGCAACAGCTCGATGGGGAACGCGCATTCCTCGGCTTCGACAAACTCCAGCTCCGATTCCTGCCTGAAGGCGGCCTCATCCATCGACGCGAAAATGGCGCGCATTGAGGGGGTTCCGAAACTCTCCACCCTCCGTTTTGTGGAAAGGATTGGAGCCTCCTCCGTGGCGCGTTTCACGTCGGCGCACAAAGCGTTGGAATGCCACCACGGGACTTCGTACAGGGTGAAGTGCGGCATCTTGCCTTTGCTTATGTCGTAAAAGACGCCGCCCTTTCCCATGGGCGTGCTTTCGATTGTCAACCTGTCGTCAGTCGAGCGGGACGTTACGTGCAAAGCGCCTTCGTAGATTTCGCGCGAGTTGCGGCAGTGAGGAAGTTCCGATATGCCCACGTCGCCGCCTTTTCCGCGAGGCGCTTTCGAGGCGAGCGATTTCAAGACGGCGCATCTTCCTCTGGAGTCCTCGAAAACGATTTCCGTTTTTGAACGGGTAATGCGTTTCTTTTTGAACCTGTGCGGGAGCGATTCGAATAACCTGTCCGCGTACTCTATCTTTCCCGTCGCCTCTTCAAGGTTCATGCTGATAAAAGTCCCGCGATATTCGCCGGCAAGCTGCGAGCGGATGAACATCTTAAGGGTCATTACCCAGCTTCCGCCCACGCGGCGGCTCTTGAGAATATTTATGAACTTGCTTTCGTCACGCAGATAACGCGCCTGCCAGTCGTCGAGCTTTACGGATTTCCCGTCCACGCTTACAAGGTTTTGCGCGTAATTGACCGGGTTCATCAGCCAGTCCAGCAGCGAACCTTCCGCCCGTTCGCCGTCAACCGTTTGCGCCGTCGTGCCTTGTTCGTTCATATTTTTCCTTCAGTTTTTGAAGCGCTTCGTAATCGACCATTGCCGTGTCGAACTCCTCATCCGAAAAGATCTCCTTGAGTTTTTCGGTAAGGCCGGACTTTTTTTCCAAAAAGGCCTTTTTGAGTTCCTTGTTCCCGTTCAACTCTTTTTCGAAGACATCCAGCAGTTCGATTGCCTGGTCGGCGCTCATCCCGCTTTTTGCCTTCAATCCTTTTTTCGAGTGCAAAGCGGAGAGCCGCAGTTTTTCGTAATCGGAAGTTATTTTCAGAAGGTCTTTTATGGGGATTTCCTCCAGGATGCCCTCTTCTCCGGCGTACCTGATCAAAAGATCGTGGTAAACGGCGTTTGCGAGTACCGCTTGAAGAGCGCTTGTATCGGCATTGCCCTTAGCTTTTTCCAGAAACTCCCGCACGATCGTGGCTCCCTTTCTTTTCAGCCAAAGTATTTTTTCCTTGCGCTCATCCAAAGCGGAAAGTTTTCCGGATATTACTTTTGTAAAAACCATTTCCTTAAGTTTGGATTTGATTTCCTTTTTTATGTCGGACGGCTTCGATCCGACACGGTGGCCGTTCGTAATGATTTTTTCCGCGTCTGGCGAGACGTGATACCCGTACTTTTTAGTCGGCGTCATTCGACACTCCCGCGTCGGCTATCGTGTTTTCCAGCAGGTCTATACCATCGGCCGTTATGCGGGCGAGAAAGATAAGGCCTCCGACCGCGCTGTAACTTTTGACCTCGAGGAATTTTTTCTGCTCCAGGTACCATGTGTGGAACCTGATCTCTTCCAGTATCAGGTTTTTAAAACCCGATGCCCTGAACTCCGCGTGTATTTCCGTATCCTCGTTGTATGATTCCTTGAAGGAGTTGCAATAAAGAAGTATCCCGCGCCGCAGTTCTTTTTTGTAGCTCAGGCGCGTCGACTGCGAATCGGAAGGCTCTATCCCCCTTACCTTTATAGCGCCGTCCAAAACGTCTATGCCTCGCGGGGTTATGCCGATTGACTGCGTGTTTTTCTTTTTGTGCAGAACAGCCAGGTCTTTTGCCGCAAGGTAATGCATGTGTTCGCGGACGCATGATTTGGTAAGGTTCGGATGCCTCTCCTTAATATTTTCCGTTATCGCGCGGTCCGTTATCGGGTGCAGGTATAGTTCGCGCGAAAGTTCCAGGATATGTTTTCTTAGTAAACGTTTTTTGGCGGCGTTCATTTGCGGCTTGGCTCCTCCACTTTAATCAGCAATTCGCGGATTGAATCGATCTTGTGGTTTATGTTTGCGGCGAATGCGCCGAACTCCTGCCGTGTTACAAAAGCCTTGCGGCATGAATGGTTCTGTCGTGACAATGACACCGAAAGCGACTTGATGGCGCGCACGATCCGCCGGTCGCGTTTTTGCGCCGAATCTTTCAGCGCTTCATGGATGCCGTTTATCCTATCGAAACCGGTATCCATCTTTTTGTGGATCGTGCGCAATGTGTGTTTGCCGAGGAAAAAGATCACCGACCAGCCGACGCCGAGGGCGAATATCAGCAGTTGGGCAAAAAGGTATTTGCTCACGCCGCCTTCCTCATAAAAGCAAGAAGATTATGATCGCGCCGCCGGCCGCCGAAACGGCCCATGTGAACAAAGTCTGGCCCGCCAACCGGCGACGCAATATTGAATTTTCCTTTTCCCAAAATACGCTCAGCCCTTTCGACGCATCCAGCGCGCTCTTGTATTCGCCTATATCGACTTTCAGTTGCGTTATCCTTTGTTGGGCGCTCTCCTTTTGCATTTGAAGTACAGTCAACGTTTCGCGATGTCCTTCGATCAGCTTCGTTTGCAACCGTGTTTCGTCTTTCAGGGCGGCGGTAAGGCGTTCGAATACTTTCAACCGCTCGGTAATCTTTTCGTTTTCCAGCTTCAACCATTGTTCGTTCTCCAGGCGGTAGACGAGCGTTTTGAGGTATATTTTGTCGACAAGAAGATATTTGCCGGTTTCATCCAACCGTACCTTTTCTTGCGTTTGGTTTTGATATTGGCTTTGGGCCTGCGCCGCCGAGCAAAGCGTCAAGACGGCGAAGAAGATCGCGCTCGTCAACGGATTTCGTAAAATACTTTTCATTTCGCTCTTTCCCGATTGCGTTAAGTTTTTTTTGGATTAATGCCCTGCGGTTTTGAATACTTTCGAGTTCCTTTTGCAGTTTCGCGGCATTTTTTTCGACTTCTATTTGCGCCTTTAAAAGCTCGGCGTTATTTATCTCAAATTCCTTTTCGCGTATTTTGAATGATGCGGTGCGTTTTTCGAGTTTTCGTATTTGCTCTTTATAGATTCCGGCGTCGCCAACATGCGTTTGGGGATACGTTTGGGAATAAATGACGAGTCCGGATACGGCGACGCCCGCAACGAAAGCAAAAGCGATCACCAATATTGAAATTCGCGCGTTCATGCGTCCCATCCTTCGTAAAGGGGCCGCCACCTGTCGATAATCATTGCCGGGTAACGAAGGTTTTCGGCACAGGCCGCACTTGAGCGGAACAAAAGGCAGCATTCCATGTCAAGTGCGCCGCACCTTTTGATTTCCTTTTGAATCCAACCCAAGCCGCCGTTGTACGCGCGAAGCGTGAGCGTCCATCTACGCGCGGGATCGCTTGCCGTTATGCGTTTGTAAAGGTGCGCGTCGTAAACGATCATTGCGCGGATCGACCACTTCCAGTCGAAACGCGAATCGATTTTATGGCCGCGCGTTTGCAATTCGCTGTATGCGGTGGAAATCCATCTTGCCGTTGCGGGAGTGAACTGCGTAAGGCCCGCGGCGTAACGCGAGCGCGCTTTTGGGTTCCAGTTTGATTCCTGCCTTATCTGCGCCGCGAAGATGGAAACTTTTTGGTCGATCCCCCAGTAAAAGCGAACCTGCCGCGTGAGGTATTTCCTGTACTTCAATAAAACTATGTCGTCCGGCGCAAGCGCGCCGGATAAAAGAAAGGCCGACATAAAAATAACGCCGACGTTCATATTCCCCCCGCCATCGCAAAGATGATCGCAAACGCCATCGCCGAAATTAAAATCGCCTGGGCAAGCGCGATGATGCTTTCCGCGAGGCGGTGGACGTGATCGTCGGTTTCCATCGCCTTGTTGAAAGAACGGCGGAGATCGATGTAAGGGAACATCGATTTGCGCGCGAAATGGAAAACAAGGAGACCGGTACCGACAACGGCTATCTTCCACAAGATGAGGCGGAGATCGTTTTTTTCCGCGAATACAAGAAAGGGCACGAAGCAAAGA
>JAZFVB010000020.1:0-6573 GCA_036447515.1 Nitrospinota bacterium | reverse complement strand
ATATAGAAAGCCTTATCAGCATGGGGCTTACCGATAAACCGAACATTGCAAAGATGCCGGAACTTTTAAATCAGATTCTCAAGGAGGAAAGAATGAAAGAACTTTTGGAAAAACTCAAAACGGAGCTGTCCATCCCCCCGGAAACGGAAGACTCCGCCGTGCTGGAATACGCGATTGAAGCGTTCCAAGCGATGAGCAACGACCTGAAGAAATTGAAGGAGGCGCTCGGAATAGACCCGGAGGCCTCCATCGAGGACGCGACATTGGTTGCCCCAGAGGTTGCCGTAAACAGCTTCACTCCCACGGCCGAGGAATGGAACGCTATGAAGGAAGAGATCGCCGCACTCAAGCAAAAGGATGTCGCCAACAAGGTGCATAACGCCGTGGCTAACGGAAAGATACTTCCCGTTCAGCGCGAGTGGGCGATGAATTACGCCGCCGGCGATCCGCAGGGCTTTGATAGGTTTTTGGCAAACAGCAGGTCGGTCGTCAGCTTCGGGGAAGTGGTCGGCAAAAACTTTAGCGGTCAAACCGAAAAGGCGCCGCTCGATCCCGAGCAGGAAAAAGTAAACGCGTTGCTGGGAATCGACAGGGAACTTTTTGACAAATACAACAAATCTTAATCCAAGGAGAAACTAGTATGACTCAACTTACAGCGGACAGAAAATCGGAACGCAAACAGGGAATAATCTTTGCCCTTCCAGTCGCCGCCTCCGCACAGATTTACTCAGGTGCGATGGTGAACAGCGACGCAGCCGGTTACGTTGAACCCGCTTCGGACGCGGCAAGCGAAACATTCCTCGGCGTATCCAAAAAAGAAGCGGACAATTCCTCGGGCGCAAACGGCGACGTTACTTGCGAAGGCTACCTTAAGGGAGTCTTCCAGATGAATTGTTCGGGAATGACGCAGGCCGACCTCATGAAGGAAGCCTTTGTGGTTGACGACAACACCGTAGGCCTCGGCATCGTTGCACAGCCCACTAACGTTACCGGCGTCGTGCTGGATAGGACGCCGATTTCAACAGGCGGAACGAAGTCGCTGGCCTATACCAATTCGGGAACCACCCTTTCGTGGGGCGGCGGCACGGCCGTCGACGTATCGTCGGACGGAACGTACACCCTTACCGCCACCGACGGTTCCACGTTAAAGGCCGCGGTAACCGCCGCGTCCCTTCCCGGCTCCGACGCATCGGACAACATACAGCTAAGGTACGTCAAAGCGGGAAGGATTATCGAAGTGGCCGCGGCGACTTCCGTATTCGTCGAGCTCTTTTCGGAGGCGATGAAGTAGCGGTGACGACACCCGATTTCGCATTACCGGAAAAAACGCGGCGCGAAGGCGTGCGGGCAATGCCCGCCTTTATGGTCCCTTCCATGACTATTTCACCTTTCACACGCAAGCTTCAACTTTTCTTGCACGTTGCCTGCGCTTCGCGCCGCCTTAATTGGAATCTTCAACAGAACAAACCCTAATGTAAAAGGAGCGATAATGAAACTGATAACCCTTTTAGCTTTAACTTTGGCGGCCGCGTTTTATGAAAAAAGCGGCGGCGCGTTTTCCCTGGATAAACTCGTCCTGCTGGGCGTAGTGATTAACCAGGGCGCGCTGACCAACGTCTATAACGGATTCAAGACACTCTTCCAGGACGCCTACAATTCCGCGACGTCCGCGCTCGACAGGCTTGCCGTAACGGTGCCGTCGACAACCCGGCAGGAAGAGTACAAATGGCTGGGCCAGTTCCCCGGACTGCGCGAATGGATAGGCGAGCGGGTAATCAAGGACCTTTCGGTGGATGGCTTCACCATAAAGAACCGCGATTTCGAAGCCACCGTATCCGTAGACCGCAACGACATCGAGGACGACAGCATCGCGCTTTACAAGCCGCTTTTCGAGCAGCTTGGCGAAACGGCGCGCCAGCACCCCGACGAACTTATCTTCCAGTTGATGACAGGCGGATTTACGCAGACCTGTTTCGACGGCCAGCTCTTTTTCGATACCGACCATCCGAACGGAGACCAGGGAACGTGGTCGAATAAGGGAACGGCGGCTCTCGACCAAACAGCTTACGAGAACGCGCGCAGTGCAATGATGAGCCTTGTTAACGAAGAAGGCAGGCCGCTGCGGGTAATTCCCGACGTGCTGATCGTTCCGCCTCAGCTCGACGCCACGGCCCGGACGATCCTGAACGCCGACAAGCAGGCAAACGGTTCCACCAACATATGGAAGGAATCGGCGGACATCATGGTAGTTGCCGAGCTTTCGTCCAACCCGACGTACTGGTTCATGGTGTGCACGAATCGCGCGGCGAAACCGTTTATCTTCCAGTCGCGCAGGAGCCCTGAGTTCGTGATGCTCGACAAGAGCACCGACGAAAACGCCTTCCTCCGCAAGGAATACGTTTACGGGGTCGACTATCGCGGCAACGCGGGCCTGGGCCTGCCCCATCTTATGTACGGTTCCACCGGAGGAGCTTAATGCCGACCCCCATACCTGAAAGCGGTCTGCCCTTCGGCCGTCCCTTTCAGGCTGCCTCTCTCCTCAAAGCGTCCTCCCCCCCAAAAAAGGGGGAGGGCGTAAATAAAAGGCGAAGGCGGTTACGGCAACTTTGTTGACTTAGGAGAATAATATGGCGTATTCAACGCAGTCCGACCTGCTCTCGCGCATCAGCGAAGCGACCCTGATACAGCTTACCGATACGACGGACAGCGGGCAGGTGGACTCATCAATTATCGACAGTGCGATAGCCGATGCGGACGCACTTATCAACTGCATGATATCGCCCGTTTATAAAGTGCCCCTTACCGAAGTTCCGCAGGTAATACGCGACAATTCGGCAACGATAGCAATTTACAAGCTGCACCTTTTCAGGTCAGTCGATCCCGGCGTCTGGAAAGACGCTTACGGCGGCGCCCTCGATTTCCTTAAATCGGTTGCCGAAGGCGGAGCCGCCCTCGAGGGAAACACTCCGGAGCCGCCTGCATCGTCCAACATCGTGGACGCGTCCTCTTTTAATGCCGAAGTGCGCCGCTTTTCACGCACCAATCTCAAGGACTGGTAGCGGGTGTACAAAATAGACGAACTGGAAGACGCAATCGTAAGCGTCCTTACCGCCGCCGGATACGACGCCGCCGCCTTTGACGACGAGCCGGATTATGAAAAGTACGCCGGGCTTGCAAAGGAAAGCCCCATCGTACTCGTCGCGTTCGACGGCGCGGAACCGGCAAAGCCGCAAACAACGCTTAGGAAGGGAATTGCGTTCCGCTTCCGTCTTGCCGTTATTGCGCGTAACCTGCGCGGTTCGTACAAAGCCGCGCGGGGCGACGCCACGTCGTCCGGCATATACGCGGCGCTCGACGGCCTAAGGTCGGCGCTTGTCGGAAACACCCTGGGACTGAACGCACAGCCGATGGTCTGGCTTTCGGAAAACGCACAAAGCCGCGACCCGCGCCTCAACGTATACCGGCAAAGCTGGTCGATTACCGTTTTCGAATAGCGTTTTTGAATAGGAGCAAAAAATGCCAGTAACAATGCCGACTTCGGCAAACATGCTATTGAAAGTGGAAGACGCCGCCGTTGCAAGCGGACCCGGGCAGATGACTGATTCCGGCGACGCAAGAAAATTTACGTGCGCCGGAACGCGCTTTTCGATTTGCGGCAGCGATGAAAACGGCCTCGACAGAAGGCCGCAGGTGCGCATGGACGGATTAATGAACGGATGCAAGGTAATACCCGCATCTTCGGGAGCAAACGACTCAATCGACGTTTATCCGGGAAGCGCGTGGATATCAAACGCGCAGGTAAGCGTAACCGGCGTTACCGACCTTTCTTTAACGCGCCCTTCGGCGTCCATGGTGAAAATCGTTTCAGTTACGGTTGACTCCGCGGGAAACGTCGGCCTTATCGACGGCGCGGAAGGAAGCGCCCTTTCACAAACGCGCGGAGCCGACGGCGGCCCTCCTTACGTTCCCGCCGCAAAGATCGAGCTGGCGACAGTGCAACTTTCGTCCAGCGCGTCCGCCGATATCGACGGCGACGATCTGCTTTTTGCGCCGGAGTGGAGCCACGCGCCGGCTTATCGCCTTTTGCCGTACTCCGCCGGGGTGGAATTCGCCGCGCCCCTTGCCGCGATACATACCGGCGCGACGACAAGGGGCGTGTGGATAACGTGGTACGAGCCGCAGCTAACCCAGCTTGACGTCATGTCGTTTTCGCCTCCGGTAAGCGGGATAAGCGTCGATCCGGGTTCGGGCGCAAGCTCGCCTTCCGGTTCACAGTCTGGTTCGATGGCTCTGGCCTTAAGCGGTACGCAGGCCGATCTTGCAAGGAGGATCGACGGAAGAGTGCGGCTATTCGAATTCATGCCGGATTCATCGGGGAGCAGGAAAGAACTTTCGTACCTCGGCGTCGAGATTAGCGCGGCGTATTCGCCCGACGGCGGAGTAATGAACGGAAAGGCGATACTAAAACCGGCTTTCGTTCCAACAGTCGAAACAGTTTAAAAGGAGATAACGGATGGCTTCCGATTCCGACATAACTTTAGATATCGCGATACTTGAAACGCTTGAAGAGATAAAGGCGATCCTTGCCGAACTTTCCGAGCGCAACGCAACCGCCGCCTCATCGGCCCAGGCCCTATCCGGCGTCGCCGTAATTCTTTCAGAAAAGATGGGCTTGCTTGCCGAAGTCCTCGGACAGCAAAAGGAGTACACGGTGGATGTAACAGCCGAAGGATCGGACGGCGCGATAAACGATCTCGTAAGCAGGGTGGTGGAAGAAATCATCATACGCGTAAAGCAGGAAAACTATTTAACGATTACCGAAGGATAACCCTTTTAAAACGGAATTGATATGGCGCGCGCAAAAGTAATCGCACCGGTCCCGGAAAAACCGGACTGGTACACGGTTGAAGACGACCTTGGAAAACGCTACGACGTTCTCTCCGCCCTTCCGGGTTACGGATTCAAGATAGGCAGGATGTACAGGCTCCTTGTGCCGGGGGGCATGTACATTACTTGTAAATTCCGCCTCCTTTCTTACCAGACCGGCAAACGCTGGACGGACGTTGGCGAATTTTCAAAAACGCGTCCGGCAAGCGCCGCATTCCTTTTCCTTAACAGGGACAACCTTGCCGAAGACCCGCACTCGGACGCTGCTAAAAAGGTAAAGGAAGTCTTTTCAGATCGCTTAACATTCGAAGGCGGCGGATGCGCGCGAATAGCGGAAGACGACGTTACCGAATACGCTATCGGCTCATGTGTCGGAGTAATCTACGACCAAAAGCCGCCAACGTCCGAAGGGAAGTGCCCCAAGACGGCCAAAGGCGCCGTACCCACTGTCGCCGGTTTCGGTCCGTGCCCCGAAGAGAGTGGAGACGGCGAATCGGAGTGTCCCGTACTTTATGAATATTTTTCCAACTACAATCCGCCCATGGCCGATTACATAAACGGCGAGAAGCTGGGGTATCACTATTTCATCAAGGAAAGGCCGCGCGCAAACGAAATAACCAACTGGACTATAAGGGGCGATTTCATCTATCAGAAAGAGGGTTTTCCTTACGGCGAACAGGCCTCGGTGTGGATGGGCGACTGGTTGCGGATCGATTCCAATCCTTTCGAGATATATCCGGCCGATTCCGAGGAACGCGATGCCTTGCGGAGCAGATACCCGCGCACGGTTTATATGCCGAGGAACAACCAAAGTTCGCCGGTTGTTCTCTCGCCGCCGGTGATTGCTAAAACCTCGGTGAATATGGACATGGCCTGCACGGGTTCCGGCGGAACGGGGGACACGCATCTTAAAATGACGGTTAACCTCCTGACCGACGATACAGAAGGCCATTACGCCAACGAGGACGGCTACGGCACCGGCCTTCAGCTTCCGGGATGCATGATACTTGTTTTTAACAAAAGGCCGTATCCCGCCTACCTCGACGGTTCGACCATCAATAAAGACCTTTTCAGTTACGAGAAGTTCAGCTCGGTGAAGGAATGCAACATGGACATGAACTTCAAACTGGTTTACGCCGCGCCCGCTTTGCTGACCGACTTTTCGGAAATCCGCCAGGCTAATCCGCTCGGCAGCGGCAACGGACAGTATGCGCTTTTAACCGCAGTTCCGCGCCGCACACCGGCGGGATCGTACTGGGCCGTAAATACCGCCTATGAAAAGGCACGCTATAAGTTCAACGTCCCCATGTCCGATCCTTACATCTCGTTCTGGAACTGCGGGTTCCTTTTGATGAGATGTTTCGATTATGACGGTATCGACGTTACGCCCGCGCCGCCCGCCAGCACTACCGGAGGCGCCTTCCCCGGCTTTTTCGAGATAAGCAGGCAGAACAGCATAACCAGAAACTTGTACGACGATTTTATGGCGGCCTATCCCTTTATGAAAAACCCCTTGATAAATCCGAACATGGACCTTCCCAGACTGAGCGAAGTCTATTTTTACCTTCAGGGAAAGGTCTTCAGGGATGAGGACAGCAAGTGGTATCCGAACCCGACAAAGCTTGAGTGCCAAAGGCTCGAGTTCTTCTACGAAAAACAAAAGGAGTAAAAGAAAATGGCTTACTT
>JAZFVB010000019.1:0-8532 GCA_036447515.1 Nitrospinota bacterium | reverse complement strand
CTGATTTTGCGTTCCGGCGGGATTGCATAGAGGGCCCAGGATATTGAACACCGTCCGCGCGCCGATTTCCCGTCTCGGCCCGATTGCATATTTCATCGCGCTGTGCATCAACGGTGCGAAAAGGAAACCTATCCCGCATTTATCGAGGCATTCTTCCACCTTGGACTGCTCCGCCTCGATATTTACGCCAAGGGCCTTCAGGACGTCGGCGCTCCCCGCCTTGCTGGATACCGACCGGTTTCCGTGTTTTGCCACGGTAAGTCCCGCGCCTGCGGCAATGAAAGCGGCAGTGGTTGAGATGTTAAACGTGCCGGAGGCATCCCCGCCCGTGCCGCAAGTATCGACCACCGTTGCGCCTTTGGGCGTTTTTATCTTAAGTGCCTTTTCACGCATAACCTTGGCCGCGCCGGTGATTTCCCCTATCGTTTCGCCCTTAATGCGAAGCGCTATCAAAAACGCGCCGATCTGCGCGTCGCTGGCCCCGCCTGACATTATTTGGCCAAAAACTCCCACCATCTCGTCTTCGGCAAGGTCTTTTTTTTCAATTAGTTTAGCTATAGCTTCTTTTATCATACGTTAACTCCCTATCGTCGATAAAACTCGATAAAGTTTTTCAAGAGGCTTTTCCCGGTTTCGGTGAGTATCGATTCCGGGTAGAACTGCACCCCTTCGACCGGCAGCGATTTATGGCGCACGCCCATTATCTCACCGTCCCTTTCCTCGGTGGCGGTTATTTCAAGTTCTTCGGGAAGTGAATCTTTCTCGACCGCCAGCGAGTGATACCGCGTCGCTATGAAAGGCTCGGGCAGGCCCTTGAATATCGTTTTACCGTCATGCCTTATTTCCGAAACCTTGCCGTGCATCAGCCTTTTGGCCTTTATGATCTTTCCTCCGAAGGCCTGGCATATCGACTGGTGCCCCAGGCAAACGCCGAGGATGGGAATTTTCCCTTTCAGCTCTTGCACTACGGAAACTGATATGCCCGCATTACTTGGTGTGCATGGTCCGGGCGATATTACTATGTATTTCGGCTTCATTTGGCCGATTTCCGCCGGAGTAACCGCGTCGTTGCGGAACGTCTTGACCTCCTGCCCCAGTTCCAGCAGGTATTGGACGAGGTTGTATGTAAACGAATCGTAGTTGTCTATCATCACGATCATGGTTATACGTTCTTTCCTCCCTTACGGCCTCTCTTTACGGCCTCCCCTTTATGGCATTTTATTCTCGCATAAAAAAGGTGTGCCATCTAAAAAAATTTATTAGAACTTGCAGATCAATAAACGAAAGTGCGCAGGTAGAAGTCTATAAGCTCCGATTCGTAAAAGAGAGCCATCAGTGCGCCCAGCACGAGGTATGGGCCGAACGGTATTTTCGTTTTCCTTCCCTTGCCGCATGCAACTATCCCGATAACGCCGACGATGGAGCCGACGAGCGATCCGGCGAATATCGTTATCAGCACCGCTTTAAGCCCCAAAAAGGCCCCCACCATTCCCATAAGCTTGATGTCGCCGCCGCCCATTCCGCCGGGAACGATTATCGCCAAAAGTAAAAAGAGTCCGCCGCCGACAAGGAGTCCCAAAAACGAAAACTTTATTCCCACCGGAAGCACGAAAGCCGCCGCCAGTAAACCTATCACGATGCCCGGCAGGGTGATGACGTCGGGGATTATCATGTGATCGATGTCTATAAACGCAATCGCAACAAGGGACGACGCGAACGCCATGTACAAAAGGGCCGTGGCGGTGAAGCCGAACTTTACGTAACACGCCGCTATCACAAGTCCGGTGGTTAATTCCACCAGCGGATAACGCGCGGAGAATTTCCCGCCGCACGAGGCGCATCTTCCGCGAAGGAAAATGTAGCTCATTATCGGGATGTTGTGGTACGCCTTGATCGGCGTTTTGCACGCCGGGCAACGCGACCCCGGCCGCACGAGCGATTCCCCCTTGGGCAGGCGGTGGATGACGACATTAAGGAAGGAGCCGACGCACGCGCCGATCACGAAGAAATACAAAATCAATATTATCTGCTGGCTCATTGGCTTACAGCCTTTAAGGACTGCATTATGAGGTCGAAAGAAAACCCGCGCCTTACCAGAAAATCGTAAATCCTCTTTTTTTTCTGCATCGGCGTAAGTCCTTTTTTAAACGATTTTTTCTTTTTTTCTATCCACCCCATTATTTCCCTTTTCTGAATGTCGGGATCGCAAAAAAGCCCTTCAACCGTTTTCCGCGCAAGCTCTTTTTCCACCCCCTTTACGTAGAGGCGGTGTTCGACGTATCGCGGGCCCGCCTTTTTATTCCTTAAAAGCGAACCGCCGTAGTTCAAAGCGAACTTCGAATCGTCCAGATAGCCGTCAACGGTAAGCTTTTCTATTACGTTTTCGATTTCTTTATTTAAAAAGCCTTTTTTTTTGAGCGCGGTTCTTATTTCGAAAATACTCCTGTCGCGGTAAGCCAACAGCCTGTAAGCGGCGTTACGCGCCCTTGCAAGGCTTTGGGGCATGGCCTACTTTTTACGCGATTTCGATGCCGGTTTCGGTTCGGGCGCCATATCGGGCTTTGACTGCGGGCTTCCCTCGGCGCTGTTTATGCCGAGCTTTTCTCGCACGGCGGATTCAATTTCAGCGGCGATGTCCGCATTTTCGATTAAAAATTTGCGGGAGGCCTCGCGTCCCTGCCCGATTTTTTCCTTGTTGTACGAATACCACGAGCCGCTTTTGTCCACCACTCCGTGCTCGACGCCAAGGTCCAGCAGGTCGCCTTCCCTCGATATTCCGTGGCCGAAGAGTATGTCGAACTCCGCCTGCCTGAACGGGGGCGCCAGCTTATTCTTTACCACTTTCACGCGCGTGCGGTTTCCCACCACGCTGTCGGCGTCCTTGATGGCCGAGATGCGGCGGATTTCGAGCCGCAGAGACGAATAGAACTTCAGCGCGTTGCCGCCGGTGGTCGTTTCGGGATTGCCGAAGACTACGCCTATTTTCATCCGTATCTGGTTGATAAATATGACGCTAGTTCTCGATTTCGATATGATTCCGGTGAGCTTTCTCAGTGCCTGGCTCATGAGGCGCGCCTGCAGACCCATGTGGCTGTCGCCCATGTCGCCCTCGATTTCCGCGCGGGGAACGAGTGCGGCGACCGAATCGATCACCACGACGTCGCATGCGCCTGAACGCACCAGCGCCTCGACGATCTCCAGCGCCTGTTCGCCGGTATCGGGCTGTGAGATGACGAGGTTTTTTACGTCAACGCCCAGTTTTTCAGCCCATTCCATATCAAGCGCGTGCTCGGCGTCCACGAAGGCGGCCACGCCTCCGGATTTTTGCGCGTTGGCGATAATGTGGAGCGTGAGCGTGGTCTTGCCGGAAGATTCCGGCCCGTATATCTCTACCACTCTTCCGCGGGGTATCCCCCCGATGCCCACCGCGGCATCGATTGATAAAGAGCCCGACGGTATCACCTGATCGCGGGCCAGCGCCGGGCCGGCATCCCCCATCAGCATCACCGAGCCTTTGCCGAATGACTTTTCGATCTGTGCAAACGCCATATCAAGCGCTTTCTTTTTTTCCGGGCTTATATCGGTCATTTAACTACTCCTTTGGAAAGCGGAATGTTTGCAAGTTCGGTATAAACGGAGCCGGTGGGACGAAGGTCGCTTTGGATAAGACTGAATCCGTTTACGGCTATACTGCCGAACTCTTTTTTCTGAAGTTCCCTGATCTTCATCATTAATAGGCTCTTTGCCCTGAAAGATTTTACCCGACCCAGCGTCAAATGGGGCAAAAAATCTCTCTCCTCGCGCTTAAAGCCCATAGTTTCCATTGTGTCCTCCATGGCGCGATTCAGCTCTTTCAACGCTTCCACGCCGGTTTCAAGGCCCGCGTAAACCACCCGTGGGTAGCGCGGATTGGGCAGTACGCCCGCACCCTGCGCCGTCAGCTCAAACGAGTCTCGGTTGCCAAGCGGCTTTAAGGCGTTTTCTATTTCGCCTACGCGGTCTTCTTCGATGTTGCCGAGGAATTTGAGAGTTATGTGGATATTGCCCGGCTTTACCCAGCGGACGTTGGCGTTTGTGGCTTTAAGCTCGTCGATGGCGTCGCCCAGCTCTTCGCGAATGTCATCGTCCAGCCCGATTCCAATGAATGTCCTG
Organism: Nitrospinota bacterium; assembly: GCA_036447515.1. Taxonomy (GTDB): domain Bacteria; phylum Nitrospinota_A; class UBA7883; order JACRGQ01; family JACRGQ01; genus JAZFVB01. The sequence goes on along the minus strand of JAZFVB010000019.1, from coordinate 4,380 downwards.
ATCACCCCCATCTTTTAATATTAACATCAGTACACATTTCAGTAAATTAGAATAACAACCTTAAAATCCGCGATTGGATTTATTTAAACGGATTGCCCGCTGACAAAGCAAGTATAATGCGCGAATGGCCGATAAAAACGACGTGAGGAAAAACGAATCCCTGGTCCTTGAACGGATGGACGATCCGGAAAAGTTGAGGGAAATACTGGTTGGGATGCGCCACGAGGACGTCGCCGAGCTTGTCGAAAGCATTGACAAGGATAAAAGGCTGAAAATACTGGCCGCCTTCGACAGCGAAGCCGCCTCGGAAATCATCTTGGATATGAACGAAAATGTCCGCGACCAAATCCTTGAAAAAATGTCGATTAACCAAATTTCCGACGTCGTTGAGGAAATGGATTCCGACGACGCCGCCGATATTGTATCCGAGTTGCCGGAACACCACGCCGAAAAGGTTCTTGCAACTTTGCCGGAAAGCGAATCGATGGAAATTCGCGAACTCCTCCGTTACCCGGAGGAGTCGGCGGGCGGCATCATGCAGCTGGAACTTATTTCACTTAGCGAGGAACACTCGTGTCAGGACGCGATAGAAATCATCCGCTCGAAATCGGAAGAGGTGGAAAGCCTGCATTACGTTTACGTGGTGGACGCGGATAACAGGTTCGTCGGGGTCGTTTCGCTTCGCAGGCTGTTGCTTCATTCGCTGGATACGAAGATAAAAAGCATCATGAGCACGCACCCGGTTGCCGTAAACGTTATGGACGACGTCGAAAAGGTCGCCCGCGTATTCAGGAAATACGACCTTGTCGCTATTGGGGTAATTGACGAAGGCAGACGCCTCTTGGGGCGCATCCTGCACGACGACATCCTTGACGTTATTACGGAGATCGACACCGAGGATATGTTGAAGATGGCGGGCACGGACGAAGAGGAGTTCGATTCGCAATCATGGCTAAGCGCGGCGCGTTACCGCCTGCCGTGGCTTTTATCGTCGATGGTAGGCGGCGTTTTGATGGCGGGGATAATCGGCGCGATGGGAACGCCGATGAAGCAGGTGATAGCGTTGGCGGCGTTCATACCCGTTATCACCGGCATGAGCGGAAACGTAAGCACGCAGTCGAGCGCGGTTGCCCTGCGCGGTATCGCCCTGGGAAGGATAGACGCCGGGCGGATAAAAAGCTTCGTATTAAAAGAAATGCGGGTGGGGATTGTCATGGCGATTTCGTGCGGGACCCTTATGGGAATCGCCGCCTTTGTAATAAATGAAAACCCGATCATGGGCGCCATAGTGGGCCTGGCGCTTTTAATATCGATGGCGTTCGCATCGGTACTGGGCACTTCCATTCCGCTGATCCTCGACGGGTTGAAGGCCGATCCCGCGCTTGGCGCCGGGCCGATAATCCTTACGCTGGTAGATATTTCCGCTCTCGTAATCTATTTCGGGATTGCCAGAACGCTTTTGAATTTATTGGGATAGGTGGAAGCTCCGCTCTATCTCCTGCTTGCCGCCGCAATTCTGGTTCTTCTTTACGTAACGATACCCGCGTTATACGGCTCCCCGTGGTGGCCCGCGCCCGTAAAAAAGGTTGTCCGGCTTTTGGGGGAGGCCGGCCTTAAGGAAGGCGAAACGTTGATAGACCTTGGGTGCGGCGACGCGAGGATTCTTATCGAAGCCGTCCGCAAATTCGGCGCAATCGGAATCGGGGTGGAGATCGATCCGTTCAAGGCGGCCATCGCGAGGTTTTTTGTAAGACGCGCGGGGCTTGCGGAAAAGATAAAGATAGTGCGTTCGTCCGCGGCGGACTATCCGCTGCACGAAGCCGACGTCGTTTTCCTTTACCTATCGCACCAGCTTATAGACAAACTGAAACCCAAATTCGAAAAGGAGCTGGGCGACGGAGCGCGGATAGTTTCGTACGGGTTCATGGTGCAGGGCTTTCCGCTGGTAAAAACGGACGCCGGGAAAAAGGCCTTTATTTACAAAATGAGTTTGGGCAAAAACGTCAACCGGTATACGTAGAGAATGAATGTCATTCCCGCAAAAGCGGGAATCCAGAGGTTCTCGACACCTTTAGGTGGTCGAAGCGCGACAGCTTTTCTCCGCCGTTCTTTCTTGCGCCTTTCCCCTCCTTCTCGCAAGGAGGGGACTAAGGGGTGGTTCTCATTAATTCTTAGACGTAGCATCGCTACGTCTCTACAAAAAACAGTTTTCATGTCTTTATGATTAATAGTAGGATTTATGCACATGGGAAAAATAACAGGGGAATAAAGTGCCTGAGATAACAAAGGAATTAGCCGGAGTTGTATTGTTGGTTACAGCCGTAATCGGCCTGTGGGCGAATAAAATACAGATATGGGAGCGTTTTAGAAAAGACTCCGACAAGACCGAAAATAAAGGCATCAAATTCGTCCTTAAAGACACCGGAAAAATTATTGAAATGCTGGAAAAAAAAGGCGCCGACGCAACGCCCCAGCTTGTCGCCGAATACGAAGAAAAAATAGATGAACTCAAAAAAGAACTAGAAGAAAAAGCCAAAAACAAGGACGACACGCGCTCCGTTGAAGCGCTGGCCGCATTTGAAAAAGGCGACCTGAGCAAGGCAAGGGAATTGTTCAAAGCTCTCGTAAAAGAAATCGAAGCGCAAAAGGGCGAACAGGCCAAAACGTATCACAACCTCGGCAACGTATATTTCGCCGAAGTCGATTTCCAAAAGGCACTTACGGCATACATGGAGGCCGTCAAGCTCGACCCCGAAAACACACTTTACCTTAACGATGCGGGCTTCCTGCTGGACACGCTTGGCCGGTATGACGAAGCTATTGATTTTTTCGAAAAGGCGCTTAATAGCGACCTGAAAACTTTAGGAGAAGACCATCCACAAGTAGCAATATACAGGAACAACCTTGGAGCCACATGGAAATCAAAAGGCGAATACGATAAGGCGATTGAATATTACGAAAAGGCATTGGCCTCGGACTTAAAAACATTAGGCGAAGACCACCCACAAGTAGCAATATACAGGAACAACCTTGGATTGGCATGGAAAGCAAAAGACGAATACGACAAGGCTATCGGATATTACAAAAAAGCGCTTGAAAGCGACCTGAAAACTTTCGATGAAGGCCATCCAAATGTGGCCATAAGGTGGAACAACCTTGGAGGCGCATGGGAATCCAAAGGCGAATACGGCAAGGCTATCGAATATCACGAAAAGGCGCTGGCGGTTTTCCGCAAAAAACTTGGCAACGATCATCCAGATACAAAAACGGCGGAGAATAATCTGCGCGCGGCGCGCGCCGAAAAGAAGTAGCGTAGGCAATCCTGCCTGCGGTTTGCCCGTAGGGCAAAGTAACGGCGGCCTTTACAGCGCCGCCCGACAGGCATGATTGCCTATCCGCACCAAGGGAGGCAGGGCGACAAAAACCGTTATTCGTTATCAGCCTGTATCGGCAGTACCTTCCTCTTGAACGTCTTGTTTAGCGCGACGAATACGATTATCGCCGCGCCCCACTGGAATAAACTTGTTCCGAGGCCCGAAACGGCGAAGGGGTTCCACCATTCGGGCTTTTGCACGGCGTTATATAACCACCATCCCATCAGCAGTACGAACTCCAGCGGAATAACATACCTGATTACGAAATCGAACCACTTGTGAACCTTCATATCCGTTTTTGAGGTAAGGAGTTCGTCGTGGAACTTCGTCGTCCCGTAGCGGATAACGAGGAAGCAAACCATCATCCCGGAAATTATCAGTCCCTGCCCCCACACGGCGTCCTGGTTGTCCAAAAAGTCGAGGCTCAGCGCCGACGGCAGGCCAAGGATGAACGACACGCCGATTACAATCACGACGGCCCGATGGCGCGAGAGTCCGAAATCCATGAACATCCTTGTCGGAAGTTCCACCAGCGATATAAGGCTGCTTAGACCGGCGAAAATCAGCGAAAGGAAAAAGAGTGTTCCGAACAACGACCCGAAAGGCATCTTGGCGAAAAGTTCCGGCAACCAAAAGAACGTAAGGCCCACCGAACCCGCCTGCAGCGCTTCGGTTGCCTTATCGACCGGCAAAAAGGCGAAGACCGTCGGGATGACCGCAAGGGCGGCGATGATCGACGCTATGTTGTTTCCAATGGCAGTCGCCACGGAGTGCGCTACTATGTTTTCCTTTTTCTTTACGTAAACGGCGTAGGTAAGGAAAAGGCCGAACCCCGCGCCGGTGGACCACACCGACTGCGCCAGCGCCTCTATCCACGTAGTGTGTTTTGCCAGGTACTCCCATCGCGGAATGAACAGGTACTTTACGCCTTCGAACGCTCCATCAAGTGTAAGGGAGCGAACAGCGGCGAGGATAAGGAGGACGAATAGCATCGGTATCAACACCA
>JAZFVB010000018.1:0-2740 GCA_036447515.1 Nitrospinota bacterium | reverse complement strand
ACGTGCTCTTGGCTCCCTATCATCCAGGCATTTATAAAAGGAGCCGGCTTTACCATCGAAACGAAGGACATCTCGCTTCCGGGCAGAATTATCGCCAACTTCCCGGATAACCTGACCGAGAGCCAAAAAATACCCGACGCCCTGGCCGAATTGGGCGAACTGGCAAAGACGCCGGAAGCCAATATCATCAAACTGCCGAATATCAGCGCTTCACTGCCGCAGTTAAATGCCACAATCAAGGAATTGCAGGACAACGGCTATAAAGTGCCGGACTATCCGGAAGCTCCGAAGAACGACGCGGAAAAGGATATCAAGGCAAGATACGCAAAGGTTTTGGGAAGCGCCGTAAACCCTGTTTTAAGGGAAGGGAACTCCGACCGCAGGGCGGCTGTTGCGGTAAAGGAATTTGCAAAAAAGAACCCGCACAGTATGGGCAAATGGAGCAAGGATTCGAAATCGCATGTTGCGACCATGAGCAGCGGAGATTTCAGGTCCAACGAGAAATCCGTAACTATGGAAGCGGCAACGGAGGCAAGAATCGAGTTTGTCGACGGGAACGGAAAGGTCACCGTCCTGAAAGAAAAGACGCCGCTTCAAGCCGGCGAAATTATTGACGCGACGGTCATGAGTAAAAACGCCCTTACAAAATTCCTTGAGGAGCAAATAGAAGACGCAAAAGAAAAGGGCGTGCTCTTTTCTTTGCACATGAAAGCCACGATGATGAAAGTCTCCGACCCGATCATTTTCGGCCATGCCGTTAAAGTTTTCTATAAAGACGTTCTTGAAAAACACGCATCTGTTCTTGCGGAGGTCGGCTTTAATGCCAACAACGGCCTGGGCGACCTTTATGCAAAAATCAAAAGCCTGCCGAAAGACAAGCAGGCGGAGATCGAAGCTGATATTCAAGATTGTTATAAAAATCGGCCTGAAGTTGCGATGGTGAATTCGGATAAAGGCATCACAAACCTGCATGTGCCAAGCGATGTGATTATCGATGCATCGATGCCCGCCGCGATCCGTACATCGGGGCAAATGTGGGATGCTGAAGGCAAGCTTCACGACACAAAGTTTGTTATCCCCGACCACAGTTACGCAGACTTATATCAAGCGACAATCGAAAACTGTAAAGCAAATGGCGCTTTTGACCCGTCAACAATGGGAACCGTCCCGAACGTGGGCCTTATGGCGCAAAAAGCGGAGGAGTACGGGTCTCACGACAAGACGTTCGAATCCCCGGGAAAAGGAACGATTCGCGTCGTCGACTCTTCGGGGCAGACGATCCTCGAGCACGCCGTGGAAGAAGGCGACGTCTGGAGGGCGTGCCAGGTAAAAGATGCGCCTATCCAGGATTGGGTAAAGCTGGCCGTTAGCAGGGCAAAAGCAACGGGAGCGCCGGCGGTCTTTTGGCTGGATAAAACCAGGGCGCACGACGCACAGCTTATAGAAAAAGTAAACCGATATTTGAAGGATCACGATACGAAAGGCCTGGAAATCCACACCATGCCTTTAGCCGAAGCGACAAGATTCTCGCTTGAGAGAATGAGGGAGGGCAAAGACACCATTTCAGTTACCGGCAACGTACTGCGCGACTACAACACAGACCTTTTCCCGATTCTTGAATTGGGCACCAGCGCAAAAATGCTCTCAATCGTACCTCTAATGAATGGCGGCGGACTTTTTGAAACGGGCGCGGGCGGTTCGGCGCCTAAGCACGTCCAGCAGTTCGTTGAAGAAGGGCATCTAAGATGGGATTCTCTCGGTGAATTTTTGGCCCTTGCAGAGTCATTGGAGCATCTGGGCAATTCAACCAACAATAAAAAAGCTAAAATTTTTGCCAAGACGCTTGGCGAGGCAAATAGCAAGTTTTTGGACAGCAACAAGTCGCCTTCCCGCAAGGTTAACGAGTTGGACAACCGTGGAAGCCATTATTACCTCGCCTTATACTGGGCGCAGGCTCTGGCCGGGCAGGCTGAAGATAGCGACATTCAAGCGCGTTTTTCCAAAGTGGCCACGGAACTTGGAGACAATGAGGCGAAGATTATTGAAGAGCTCAATGCGGCCCAAGGGAATCCCGTTGATATTGGCGGCTATTATCGTCCAGATGCGGAAAAGAAGTTGAAAGCGATGCGTCCCAGCCAAACGTTTAATGCAATAGTGGACGCTATCTCATAAATACCAAAATTTGGCTTGATGTTATACTCCATTATCATTAAGCTTTAAGACTAGCGAGGAGCCGTTAATAGCGGTTAGAGAAGAGTAATTTAAGGTAAGAATAACGTTATTGTTTTAACCATTTCATTCGTAGAGGGAGGTTTTTAATGGGTCTTAACCTAACTCAGAAGATCATCAGATCCCACCTTGTAGATGGCACCCTGGATGCCGGAACACCGATAACCATGAAGATCGACCAGACTCTTACCCAGGACGCTACCGGCACAATGGCATATTTGCAGTTCGAGGCGATGGGCGTACCGAGGGTGAAGACAAAGCTTTCCGTAAGCTACGTCGATCACAACACGCTCCAGACCGATTTCCGCAATGCGGACGACCACATTTACCTCCAAACCGTGGCGGCGAAATACGGCATATACTTCTCGCGTCCGGGCAACGGAATCTGCCATCAGGTGCATTTGGAGCGCTTCGGCGTGCCGGGGCAGACGTTACTCGGTTCCGACAGCCACACCCCCACGCAGGGCGGGCTGGGAATGATCTCCATAGGCGCGGGCGGCCTCGACGTTGC
>JAZFVB010000017.1:0-7147 GCA_036447515.1 Nitrospinota bacterium | reverse complement strand
TGCCAAACAGACTACTTAATAAGTTTGCGAAGGGTATTCAGGTTCATTTTATCTTCGGCCATGTCCTTACCCTTGGGCGTTTCAAGGACCATTGGGATTTTTTTGAAGCGCCCGTCGTTAAGCAGGAACCCGAACGGCTTCTTGCCGAGAAAGCCCTTGCCGATATGCTCGTGGCGGTCCTTGCGCGAGCCTATGTCGTATTTGGAATCGTTAAGGTGGAAGATCTTCAGCTTTTCAAGTCCCACGATTTTATCGAATTCCTTGAAGGTTCTTTTATACCCTTCTTCAGTGCGGATTTCGTAACCCGCCGCCAATACGTGGCATGTGTCGAAGCACACGCCCACGCGTTTTTTATCTTTCATCCTGCCGATGATGTACTCCATGTGCTCGAATTTGTATCCCAGGTAATTACCCTGTCCGGCCGTGGTTTCTATGAGCAGTGTTACGTTATCGTGCTTCTGTGTTTTTTCCAGCGCGATATTCATGCATTCGGCAACCCTGTTCAACCCCTCCTCCTCGCCCGATCCCACGTGCGATCCCGGGTGGAAAGTGAGGTAGGGTATTTTAAGCGCTCCGGCCCTTTCTATTTCATCGACAAACGCGGCGAGCGATTTTTCACGAAGAGCGTCGTCCGGCGACCCGAGGTTGATAAGGTACGAATCGTGGCTTGTGGTGTGCGCGTTTTTTATTCCGGCGGCGTTTAGGTTTTCAAGGTAGGCGTCTATAGATTCGCCTTCCAGCTTTTTTCCTTTCCATTGGTTGCTGCTTTTAGTGAATATCTGCATCGCTTTGCACCCGACGGATTTTGCGTGCAACGGCGCTTTTTCGACTCCGCCCGATATCGACATGTGCGCGCCCAGAAGCCTTTCTTCAAGCCTTTCATTCTTTGCCATTTTTCCACGCGCCATTTTTATATTATCCTCTTAATCGGATTTAAGCTGGCAGGTTATTTTTTCGCGCAATTAGATTCAAGGACACATTTCATGCACGATTGAGGGTCGGGCGTTTTAAGGCAACTGCCGAGCTTGCCAAGCGAGCACAATGCGAAGTCGTATCGTACCGGATCGTCCGGATCGAACTTTCTAAGGTTTTCCGTAAGTTCCTGGGCCTTGGCGAAAGTTGCCGCGCCGTTGGATACCAGGCCGATCCTTGCGGCTATTCTATGGACGTGGACGTCGAGCGGGATTACCAGCTCCGGCGGTTTGAGCATTTTCCACAGTCCCAGGTCGACCGAGTCTTTCCTTATCATCCAGCGCAAAAAGAGGTTCATGCGTTTGCAGGCCGAACCGTTCACCGGCGAGGGAACCAGGAATCGGCGTACTTGGCTGAGTTTACGGCTACCGGAAAAAAGAAGGGAGAAAGAGGCCAGTTTTTCTTTTAGCGTTACTTTTTTACGGCCCCTACAGAAGCACTTTTCCAGCGACCCGTATTCGGAATAAACGGCCCTTAACCTGTCGAAAAACCACATAAGGTCGGCGCGCTTGTGGAAGCGGTATTTCCAGCCCTTGAATTTTCTTTTGTGGCTGCCCGAGACGAGGGCTTTTACCGGTTGTGGGCCTAGTTCGTCAATTATGAAGCAAACGTTGCGCACGATAAGATCGGCTTTGCCGTAAGCGAATGAAGCGGCGATGAAGGCGCTAAGTTCCATATCGTTTTTCCGTCCCTTTTCGGGGACGCATTCCAAGGGATCGGGAGACAACATTGAGCGGTCAAAGGTGCGGTACAGCTTTTCAAGGCCGTCTTTTAGGGCTCTCGCATTTGTACTTCCGCCTACGGCGCCGGTCATTTTATAGGCGGGGCGTCGCTAGTCGGATGATTCTGATTTCTTTTCTTTCTTCTTTGATTTATCATCCGCCCTTTTTTGTGCCAGAGTTATTTTCCTCTTTTTTCTTTGCGCGCGTTTAAGTTTTTTTCTGGCCTGGCGGAGTTCGGCGCCTTTTTCCCCTTTTGCCCCTTTTACCTTTTCGGCAGACTTCGATATTTTTTTATCCAGTTTTTCAATAGTTGCCTTCAATTTTTCCTCCAAAAGATTACAAACAGGAAGTGAGTTTACACTTTTTTCCCCCGATAATCACTCTTTTTTTTGGCCGGATTTTTTACGCCAAGAAACGTTCGTACTCGCGCTTTATCAGGAGAACTTTCTTAATATCCCTGTAACTATGCCTTGTATCTGCACCCTGTTGGTGTCGAAAACCATTGGTTTCATTTCGGGGTTGGCGGGCTGAAGGCGGATTTTGCCGTTTTCGAAAAAGAATTTTTTTAGAGTCGCTTCGCTTCCGTCTATAAGAGCAACGACGGTTTGTCCCGGCGCCGCCACATTGCTTTTTTTAACTATTACCATATCGCCGTTTAGTATGTGGTCTTCTATCATCGAATTTCCCCGAACTCGTAATAGGTAACTTTCCGACCCCGGCGCCATTTCTTCGGGGAGAGATATCGTTTCCGTGTCGGGAAACGATTCAATCGGCGATCCCGCCGATATGGCTCCCAGAACGGGCACTCGGCGGCCCTTTCCGGCGGAAGGCGACGCCTGCACAATTTCTATGGACCTGTGGCGGTTTGGTATGCGCCGGATCGCGCCCTTTGCTTCAAGGTTTTTCAGGTGCTGGTGGACGGTAGCGGGTGAATTAACGCCGAACTCTTTTTTAATTTCAGCGATGCTTGGGGCATATCCTTCTCTTTCAATGAATGCCGCGATGAAATCGAGTATGAGCTTTTGTTTTTTGGTTAAAGTCATGAATAAACTATAACCGAATAAATAGCGAAAGTCAAATCTCTATCTGTTTAAAATCCTTGCGCGTGGATTCGTCTATCCAGCCCAGATAACCGGAAAGCCCTTCGGTCATCGGCACCCCTATTATTTCCGGCAAATTGTAGCTGTGAATTTCCCGGACTCTATCAATAAGTTCGCTGAAAACATTCTGGCGCGTTTTAATTAATATCATGCACTCTTCGGAAGTTGTCGTTTTTCCATCCCACTTGTATATCGATACCGCGCCTTTAAGGATGGTGCAGCACGCGGCCAGATTTTTTCCGACCAGGAGAGCGCTTATTTTTTTTGCCTCCTCGAATGTGGGGGTACTTATGAATCCAACCATGTAATCGCTGATAATTTCCGACATTTCCAAACCCTCCTCCTGAATAGTCAAATCGGACAATATATTACATTCCAAATTTTAACATGAAATCCCCGACTTTTCCCAATTTACCTCCCTAATTTACTTTCCCAATTTATTTTCGTGGAAGGCTTCGGGGACGTTCCCCCTTTGCTTTATATGCCGGGGCTTTTCATCGCGGCAAGTGAGGCCGGCTTGCCGATCACGTCGTATTCCATCGCCTGCGTGACTTCAATAATTATTATTTCGCCGGGCCCGGCCTCGCATTCGTCAAGTATTACCTCGCCGTCAACCTCCGGCCCCTGCGTCTGGAGGCGGCCGGTAAGGAGCGATTCGGATTCGTTGTATTTTTCCACAAGCGCATCGAATTTTTTTCCGACCTTTTGCCCGTTAAGCTCCCGCGAGACGTCCCTTTGGGTTTCCATAAGGATCGCCTTCCGCTCGTTCTTTTCGTCGTCCGGTACGGGGTCGCCCAGTGCGTAAGACGGAGTTTTCACTTCCGGTGAAAAGGTGAAAATGCCGACGTGATCCAGCATGTAATCGTCAAGGAATTTTTCAAGCTCTTTAAATTCCTTTTGCCCTTCGCCCGGGAATCCGGTAATGAAGCTTGACCGTATGGCGGCGCCGGGGACCTTTTCCCTTATTTTATCGACCAGGCGCTTGATGGAGTCTCCGGTTTCCCGCCTTCCCATCGATTTAAGTATCGTGTCGTTTATATGTTGGAAGGGCACGTCGAAGTACGGGCATATTGAAGGCTCGGCGGCGATGATCTTAAGTAAATCGTCGGTTACAAGGGCAGGGTAGGCGTACATCACCCTTATCCACTCCGGGCCGGATTTTACGATGTTCGCCAGCAACTTAACAAGACCATCCTTTATCCCCAAGTCTGCGCCGTAGCGCGTTGTGTCCTGAGCCACGAGGCATATTTCCTTTACGCCTTTATCTTTCAGGGCGCGCGCTTCTTTTAAGATTTCGTCCATCGGCCTGCTTTTAAGCGGCCCTCTTATCAGCGGTATGGAGCAAAAGCTGCACGAGTTCGCGCACCCTTCGGCAATTTTCAGGTAAGCCGAAACGGCGCCCGGCTGAACGAGCCTTTTTTCGTTATCGGAGCTGTAAACTTCGGACATGGAGGCGTCCGACAGGGGGAGCAAAAGGTCTATTTCGGGCATTTCCGCCGCCATTTCTTCCTTAAGGATTTCGACCATGCACCCTATAACGGCGATTTTAAGGCCGGGATTTTTTTCCTTTAGCCGCGATAGTTCTAGTACGGTTTCGACGGTCTCGCGGCGCGCGTCATTTGTGAATCCGCAGGAATTGATCAATATCACGTCGGCATTTTCCGCCGTGTTGGTAACCGTGCAGCCGTTGCGTGCAAGGATGTAAAGGGTTTTTTCGCTGTCCACGCGGTTTTTGGCGCATCCCAGCGAAACCATGTAAACGCGTTTTCCGGCGATGGAATGCATTATAAGCCGATGCCCGAAGACAGCCGTATCCATAGCCGGAAAAAGGGATCGGTAAACGCCCACTTCCTGCCGCGCTTGCCAAGCACCGATTTTGCCTGAAGGCCCCGCAGGGCCGCCTGCAGGTTCGTGGCCGTCCCGAAGCCGTATTTTTTTATGAAACTTTCGGAATAGATATTCTGGACGTCGCCTGAGCTTATACCGTTCAGGGCCGATTTCTGCCGGTTATTAAGGTTGTTCCAAATGTTTTTATAAGCGAGATCGGCGTTCAGTATCATTTCGCCTACGGCCTCGGCCGTCTTTCCCGGCGTGAGGGGTTCATTTAAATCCGAACTCCGCGAAATAGCCGCGCATATCGTTTTGATAAGCTCAATCCTGCCGTCCGCGTATCCGTATATGGCCTCGATAACGTTTTCCGGAACAGCCGCGTATTGCGCAAACGCATCGCGTATGTAGTCGTTAATCTGCTCCCTTGAAACAATTTCTGAATATTTCATAACCTGCACCTGGTTTGCCATGGCTCCGCTTAACTTTTTTGCCGTGCCTGAAATGCCGCGCCCCGTCATAACGTGCGATGTTATCGCGTGCCCCCGGGCCTTGTTTATAAAAACCCTCATTCCTTCTTCGTGCAGGATGCCGTTCAGCCTGTCGAAATCGCTCCACACGACGACAGAATGGCGGTTTTCCTCCATCCCCGCCATCTCCGGGAAATCGAAAAGGTTGCTTAAAAGTTTGTGCGTGTCTGTGCCGTACTCGAAGTCGATGTAGGGCTCTTCGGTTTCTCCTATAACTATTTTTGTTGTGGCGGTTGGAATAAGTTTGGCCATTGCCGATTCAATTCTTTTTAAATCGCCCGCAAATGCGGCGGCGTAAGCGCGTGATAACCGCTTTGCCAGATGATCGGGGCCTGTGACCATGCTCAGGTCCATATGGAAAAGGAAACAGGGTTCTTTTTTCAGCCGCTCCAGAAGGAGCCTCCTGAAGTCCGGTTCCCCACAGCCGTACTCGAATTCAAAGGCGCAGTGGATATTGTTGTTAATTGATTCGACTATTTTTTCCGCCCTGCCCGATTCAAAAAAGGAACTGAAAACGTTCTTTTCGGAAAGCGGGTTCATAAGGCGGAATCAAGCCTAAAGGCGCGATCTTTCAATGTGCCGGACCAGTTCGCGCTGCGATACCGTTCCGGTAAAACGTCCGCGTTCGTCCACCGTGACCACGTGGCGCAGTTCTTTTTTGGCCATCAACATCACTATTTCCCTTACCGATGATTCGATACTTGAGGCTGTTATGTTTTTTGTCATTCTGCTATCTGCGTTGCCCTTTAACGGTTCGCGATAGCGCGCGGCAAGTTTCACTAAAAGCGCCTGCGTAACGATTCCTTCCGGTTTGCTGTTTTTAACTATAGTGACGCAGCTTCTGCGGCCGTCTATCATCATGTGGGCTATTTTTTTAAGAGGCGTCTTGGGAGTTGCGGTAAAGCCTTCCACCGCAACGGCGGCAAGCGACATTCTGTAGCTGAAAGAAGTCACGGCAAAATTCCGCACTACATCCGTCTCGGTAATTATGCCCGTAAGCTTTTGGCTCCTGTCCACTATAACGAAGCGCCGCACCTCCATTTGATCCATTTGCCTGGCCGTGTCGAAGAAAGAGCTGTTTTCGCTTATCGGCATTACCGGGGTGCGCATAGCGGATTCGATCAGTATCTTGTTAAGATCGGCTCCGGTGTCTAAAAGGCTTAAAAGATCGTACTTGGTGAAAATTCCTATCGGGATTTTTTTTTCGGCGATTATTACACAACTGATTGATTTCTTTGCCATTTTCTTGACGGCTTCCTTTACGGAAACCTTGCGCCGTACCGTCACGACGGGCTTGGTCATTAAAGATTTTACTTTCACACTCTCTCTCTAATCTGAAAAGGCGCCCCAACTTTATAGAATAATATCTAATTATACCATCCACTTTAAAGGTGAGCAATGGCAATTAGATTTTCGCACCGTACATTCTTCGAAAAGGCCTTTCGATAAGTTCGGCGACAGGGCGGTGGGAGCTAACTCGCTGGGGAAGGATTTGTTAGACTTTTTCGGCAAAGTGAAGTGAATCTACAAGTTCCTTGATCTTTTGGCCCATCATCTTTCCTTTCTCAGTCTTTTTACAAAGATTCTGAAGTGGTTGTCCCCTTCTTTTTTTACGCTTGTTATTTCGTGACCTTCGTCCTTTAGCTGTATGGAGATGTTGCGCACCGGCTCGCCCGCCTGGCATACAAGCTCCAGCATTTGGCCGTGTCCTATCTTTTCAAGGGCCAGCTTAGTCAGCACGAAAGACATGGGACATACCTCGCTGGAGATGTCGAGGAAAAGGTCGGTGTGAAGGTCTGCGTTAAGTCCGGCGGGCGTACCGGTATTATTGCTCATCGGTTGGTCACCACTTTCCGGGGCGCAAGCGCGCCTTTTACCAGCTTTTCCGGCCCCAGCCAGTCTTCAAGGTTTTGCATATAATCCTCCATCGCTCCATCCTCCCTTAAAAGGACTCCCAGCCGGACGCGGCCCTTTCCCTCGCCGTTCCACTTGTACC
>JAZFVB010000016.1:0-2552 GCA_036447515.1 Nitrospinota bacterium | reverse complement strand
TTCCTGTTGCTCTTCTATCCTTTTCCATTTCCTTCGCCCAGCTTGATGGCGCAAAGGGCGGAACACATCGTGCACACCGAATCGTCGGCGGGCTTTGAACTCTCTCTCAGTCGCGCCGCTTTTGCGGGGTCTATCGAACCTTTTATCTGTCCCTCCCAGTCGAGTTTTTTACGCATCGTTGCCATTTCGTGATCGCGTTCTATCGCTCCCGGATGCCCCTTGCTTATGTCGGCGGCGTGAGCGGCGATTCGCGCGGCCATCACGCCTTCGCGTATGTCGTCGCTGTCCGGCAGGCGAAGGTGCTCCGAGGGCGTTACGACGCATAGGTAATCCGCGCCCGCGCGCGCGGCTATCGCTCCGCCTATCGCGGCTGTGATGTGGTCGTAACCCGGCGCTATGTCGGTAACAAGCGGGCCGAGGACGTAGAAAGGCGCGTCGTTGCAAAGACGTTTCATTAATATGATATTCGCTTCTATCTGGTCCATCGCCATGTGGCCGGGGCCTTCTATCATCACCTGCACGCCGGCATCGCGCGCGCGTTGCGCAAGCTCGCCGAGGATTATCGTTTCCTGCACCTGCCCCCGGTCGGTGGCATCGGCAAGGCATCCGGGGCGAAGCCCGTCGCCCAGCGAAAGTGTGACGTCGTACTCAAGCGAGATTTCAAGCAATCGGTCGTAATCTTCGTAGAGGGGGTTTTCTCGTTTTGTATATTTCATCCACTGGGCGAGTATCGCGCCGCCCCTGCTTACGATGTCCAGCAGTCGGCCTTCTTTTTCGATACGCGCCACCGATTCGCGCGTTACGCCGCTGTGGACGGTGATGAAATCAACGCCGTCTTTCGCCTGCTGTTCAATTACATCGAACATCTTTTCGCCGGTGATGTTTTTGAGTGTGGATGCGCCGGAGCTTCCGTTATTGAAGTTTTCGCAGATGACCTGATAGATCGGCACGGTGCCGACGGGTACGGTCGATTTTTCCAAAAGCGTTTTACGTATGCCGTGTATGTCGCCGCCGGTGGAGAGGTCCATTATCGTCGTCGCGCCGGCGTCTATTGCGGCGTGCATCTTTTCTATTTCGTTTTCCAAACTCATTTCGTCGGCGGACGTGCCGAGGTTCGCGTTTGTTTTAGTGCTCATCCTTTTTCCGATGCCGATGGGACGGAAGTTGCGCCGTTTGTTGTACGGGATTACGACCTTGCCTTGTTCGACGAGGGCGCGCAGTTCTTCCGGCGAAAGCTTTTCGTCGCGG
This sequence comes from Nitrospinota bacterium, assembly GCA_036447515.1. Lineage (GTDB taxonomy): Bacteria > Nitrospinota_A > UBA7883 > JACRGQ01 > JACRGQ01 > JAZFVB01. The sequence goes on along the minus strand of JAZFVB010000016.1, from coordinate 1,304 downwards.
GCAACGGTCTCCATCTGCGGCGTGATTTTTCCCGCCATAGCCGCCGTTAATTGTGTGGACATTTCTTTCTCCTTTTTAGTTACTTTCCAGCGTAAATTGATTCCAAAAGTTTTAGCCACATTTCAACACGCCCTTCCGGGTTTTGGGCAAGTGTTACGTCGCGCACTACGGCGATGAAATCGGGTTTCGCACTTAAAACTTCATGCGCCGATCCCAAAGTTATCCCGCCTATGGCAACGAGTGGACAGGAAAACATCTTCCGCCACTCTTTCAACCTTCCGACACCTTGCGGCGGGAAAGGCATTTTTTTCAGTTTCGTCTCAAACACCGGCCCGACTGCGACATATGAAGGTTTTAGATTTGCCGCTATCTCGGCTTCGTGGTAACAGTGAGTGCTTACGCCGAGGCGCAATCCGGATTCCCTTATTAATGGAATGTCCACGCCGACAAGGTCGCCCTGCCCCAGATGCACGCCGTATGCGCCGTGCCTAGCGGCGAGTTTCCAAAAATCGTTTACAAAAAGGTTGACGTTATGTTTTTTCGACGCTTCGACAGATTCGGCGATTTCTTTTTCAAGTTCTTTTCCTTTTGCTTCTTTTACTCTTAACTGAATTATATTTATGCCGAGCGGGGCAAGTCTCCTTACCCATTGGGCGGAGTCGACAATCGGATAAAGGGAAACGCCGGAAGTCTCTAGCGAGGGAAAGGCCGGTAAATTAAGCGCGGCTCCATTGTATCCGAACCCGTTAGCGTTTACCGGGCAGGCCGCCGTTTCGTTTAAAACTTTCATCACCTTCATCCGCCCGCCATCATCATCACGATTTCTATGTTGTCGCCGCTTTGTATCCGCGTTTCGCTATACATATCCCGATGGAGAGGTTCTTTGTTGTATTCGACAAAAAGGTTTTTTTCGATAAGCTCAAGGCGTTGCAGAAGTTCGGATACGGTAAGTTGCTCGTCAAACGATTGCATCTCGCCGTTTATCGTCAGTTTTATCGTGTCGCTCATAACGTGTTAAGCTCCATCTCCCAGTCCTTGAAGTGAACGTCGTAACCGATTCGGTTAAGCGATTTCGTCATTTCATCAAGGCTCCTCGAATCGTGCACTGTGAACTGCTCCAGCAAATCGGTTTCTTTGGATGCATATCCGCCGGGGACCGTTTTCGATTCCACGCTCAAGTGCGTCACGCAGATGTTTGCCATGCCGTCGCGGAAGGCGGGCGTTTCGCGCGTGGAGAGGTTTATGGCAACTTCCGGGAACACAATGCGGAAAGCCATAAGCATCCGCGCGTACGTTTTGTCGTC
>JAZFVB010000015.1:0-3639 GCA_036447515.1 Nitrospinota bacterium | reverse complement strand
GTAACCGTGGACTCGGGCCCCATGCACATGGCGGCGGCATTTTCCACGCCGATAGTCGCAATCTTCGGTCCCACCTCGCCGGATAAAACCGGGCCACGCTCCAATGGCGCCGTGGAAATCGTCCGTGCCGAGATGGAATGCATTCCGTGTCTTGCCCGAAAGTGTCCGTTGGCGGATGACGCGCGTAACGCGGAATGTATGAACATGGTAAAACCCTCCGAAGTGGAAGGCCGTATTCAGAAAGTACTGCGGGATTCCAAAATAGGCTGCTGAAAAATCGGATAAAGAGTCCCATTGCCGGTGTTTTTTTCTGGCAATATGAACTCTCAATGACGAAAGTTTTACGAAACTTCTGCGTAGGATACTTCCTTTTTGGTGTAACTATCGGATAATGGTAGAATTAAAATGTTACAGGCAATGCAATATTAGGAATTTATGGGCGATAAAGATAGAAGAGAATCAGACAAGGGCATTTCTGGGCTCCCCGAGCTGGCGACGCTTCGCTTTTGCGCCCAGAGCGCCAGAAAAACCTTGGACATTTTTTCCGCCGTTCTAAAGCAGAACGGGGTCTCCGATGAAGTTATCCAAAAATCGATAACCATGATACAGCCCGAACTTAAAGAATCAATAAAGCAGATCAATGATGGTTGCAGGTCGAAAATAAATAACATCCTTGAAAGAAGGGAAATGGAAGACAGGAGGCAGGATTACTTCGGAAGAGCCCTATTGTACGGGCTGGAAAACGATTTTCCCGTTGACGAGAATACCACCGCGATTATTGTCGCCGAACTTGTAGAAGGGGTGATTCCAAGGGAAGTTTGCGAAGGCCTTATAAAGGCCTTAAAGAGCGCGCTGGGAGACGAAGAGCTGGAGACTTTCGAAAAAAAGTCCAATGATCTCGCCGAAGAGTACCGCGACAAAACAACCGGCCTGATTGACACGGACAAATTTATTGAAGACGCCAAAATGATCGAAATAGCATCCAAGACGATAAATAAATTCCGCGTGGCATTCGAAGGCAAAGACGAATCAAGCAGAAAAGAGTGGCTTATGAACATCATTTCCACAACGGATTCTTTTAAAAAAATGAAAAGAGACCTAAGGGATTCCGAATACGACCAGATCGTCCGCCACCTCTTTAGCTAAAATCGCGATTGGAGCAATGCCTATTTAGTGCGATTCAGCCAGCCCTCGATGGAATTCCCCATCTTTTGTTTTTCAACGGCCATGAGGGTTTCGTCATCCATCTGCTTGAGTTCCGTTTCTTTCTGTTTGGTTAAGTCTTTAAGCACAAACTGATGCGCCTTTTCCAGCCTTCTGGCGCTGAACGGCTTTGGTTCTTCCGGATCTATGGCCAGCAACTCCTCAAGAGTGTCGCCGGTTATAATTTCTCTAGCCTTGGGTTTATCCTTTTTTTCGGCGTCGTCGCCCTTTTTACCGTCCTCTTCCGGTGCGCTTTCTTCGCCATCTTTTTTGCTTTCCTCGGAAGTTTCGCTTGGTGCGTCTTCAGCGGCTTGTTCGGCCTGTGCCTGATCTTCGGGGGCGCTCTTGCCCCCCATAAACAACCAGTATGCCGTTCCTCCGGCAACGGCCACCGCCGCCACTACAACCGCAATAATTATCTTTTTCTTCATAATGTCATTCTATCTCTACTTATCGTTTATTTAGGGGAATTGCTTTAGCGGGACGATAAAAAGTCAGCCGCCGGGCGAAAAGACCACCCAGCTACCCAACAGATAGAGGGCCGCCAGCGCCCATTTTACGAACCCAGTTTTCATTCCCCGCTTTCCGGCGGCAAGGGCGGCCATCGCCACCCCGATCATCACGGCGGAGACGAAAGCCAGCTTAATGTTGATCGGGTCGACATTCCGCAAAACGGGCGAGGGAGATAAAAAATCCGCTACGGAAAAGATGATGATGTTGAAAAAACAGCTTCCGAATACGTTGGCGATAGCCATGTCGTATGCCTTTAGCCGGATAGCCGTTATGGACACCACCAGTTCCGGCAACGAGGTCGATACGGCAAGGAAGATATAGCCGACGAACGATTCGCCCCAGCCGGTTATAACGGTTATTTCGTCCGATATCAGCGCAAGCCAGTACGAAGTGACAACAACCACAACGGCGGTTGCGGCCACAACAGCCGCCTCGAAGACTACGCTTTCTTTTTGGCCGTCCTTTTTCGGATGCGGCGATTGTTTTTCTTCCTGAAAAATAAAGTAAATCCCGCCAAAATAGACCGCCAAAAGGATAAACGCTTCCACGCCCACCCTATCCGCTATTACGCCGTTGCCGCCCAGCGCGATAGCCGACATAGCGATCACGGTCATAAGGATCGCCAGCGCCGCGCTTCTGGCGTGAGAAACTTTAGAAAGGGTGTAAATGGAAGTAGCGCCGAGGATAAAATCGATTATCGACAAGACGAGTATGTTAAAAGTGTTCGAGCCGAAAATATTTCCCGCCGCAAGGTCCGGCTTGCCCACATAAACGACTGCGGAGATGGTGGTTCCGAACTCCGGCAACGACGTAACTACTGAAAGAAGGATCAACCCTATAAGGGCGCCCGAAATGCCCAGCTTGTCGGAAAGCCTGTCGGCGTAAACGGCCAGCACTGTGCCGCAGGCAATGATTATTCCAGCCGCCAGCGCGAACTTCATCCATATCATCGGGACATAATAGCAGTTCAAATAACTAAATTAATAGAAAGATGCATATCGAACGTATTGGGGATAATACTACTTACCGGTTAGAGGTTAGATTTCAGCCTTTCCGTGAAATCTTGACGGGTTCGTAAATACAGTAAGGCTCCTCTTCCATGTAATCGCCTTTTTCGTAAAAGGCGCGCGCGCGGCAGCCTTCGCATACCTTTTTATATTCGCAGATGCCGCACTTGCCTTTAAGATTGTCCTGGTCTCGCAGTCTTTTAAAGGTTTCGGAGTTTTCCCAAATATCCTTGAAGCGTTCTTTGTGGATATTTCCCGCTTCCACCGGCAGGTAGCCGCATGGGAAGACCTGCCCCTTATGCGATATAAAGCAAATCGACTGTCCGGCAAGGCATCCCTTGGTCATCGCCGCCATGCCGTGGGTTTTCGGGGTTATCTTTATCCCTTCCTCCTTGGCCTTCTGGCGCATTATGCGGAAGTAGTGCGGGGCGCACGTCGCCTTTGTCTGTATTTTTCCTTCCTTGCTTATCTCGTAGAACCATTCGAGGACTTCCTCGTAAACTTTCGGGTCGAGCATCTGGTCTTCGGCAATCTGGACGCCGCAACCGACCGGCACCAGCATGAATATGTGGAGGGCGTCCACGCCCTGATCTACGGCGAACTGGTACAGCTCCTTTACCTGATGGACGTTGTGCTTGGCTATGGTGGAGTTTATCTGCGTGCTCATGCCAAGCGCCTGGAGGTTCTTTATACCTTTTAGCGCAAGGTCGAACGAGCCTTTCTGCTTCCTGAATTCGTCGTGAATTTCGTTCAGCCCGTCCAGCGATACTGATACGCGCTGTACGCCGCTATCGACGATCTTTTTGGCCATCGCCTCGTCCACCAGCGTGCCGTTTGTGGCCAGCGCAACGGTAAGGCCTTTGCCGACCGCGTACTTTGCTATGTCGAAGATATCGGGCCTGAACAACGGCTCGCC
>JAZFVB010000014.1:0-3849 GCA_036447515.1 Nitrospinota bacterium | reverse complement strand
GGGCGGACTGAAAATGCTTTTATGGAGGCGCGCATTCGAAAGGCACTTAAAGGAAGTCATCGGCGGAAACCTTGAACTCGTATGGACAAAAAACAGGCGCATAATGATTACCTTTACCCATAAAAAGGGCGCTCCGGTTCTCAGGCTGCACGAATCGTTCGCAACCGCAGACGAGAAACTTAAAAACGACCTTGTACATTACCTCTCCAAGCCGCGCGCAAAAATACCCAAATCGGTAAGGGAATTCGTCAACAATATCTCGTCCGAACACGAAGAGGATATAGAAAAGGTCAACCCGCGCGGCGAAAACTACGACCTGCTGACGATTTACCGGAAACTTAACAAAACATATTTTGGCGGCAAGCTGAAAGGGGACATCACATGGGGACGCAGGTTCTTCGCGCCAAGAAAAAGGTCGATAGTCTTCGGGTCATATATGTCGGGCGCCTGCCTTATCCGCATCCATCCCGTTCTGGATACCGAGCTAGTCCCGCTTTTCTACCTTGAAAGCGTAGTGCATCACGAAATGACGCACGAATACCTCGACACGCAAGAAGGCGCGCACGACGAAGGGCCTCGGCACTCCAAAGTCTTCCGCAATCTGGAAAAGGGATTCAAGTATTACGAACTTGCAATCGCGTGGGAAAAAAGCCACCTGAGTAAACTTTTAATGTACAAGCCAGTGGTAGAAAAATAACCGAGAGGAATTGTAGCAATTGGGGGCAGGGCTGTTGCCCAAACCATTCTTGTTACCCTTCCCCTCCTTGCGAAGCGGCAGGAGGGGCGCAGGCCCGCCGCGCCGTAGCGCTAAGGCCGCGCAGGCAGGGGAGGTTCTCCATAAGTATCACAGGCAATTCTGCCTGTGACGCGGATTGTCCGCGTTACCAACCCCTCCGGCGCGGTGCGCCACCGACCCTCTTGTCACCTTCAGGTGATGCAAAGGGGAGGATAATCATCGTCCCTTTACTGCTTCTGCTGTAATTGGATATTTCTCTATCCTTGCTGCCCAACCGGTTCTAGTTTGTATGTACGGCTTCCGGCATTTCTTGGGATTTCATGATTACGCCGCATTTTACCATCTGCCGCGTTTCGCCAAGCGCGAAGTCGGGCAATGCTTTTTTAAGTTTTGAAACGATTCCCAAAACTGGGCTTTCGATCCGCAACACATCTGCGCCGTCGCGCGTTTCAGGCCCGTCGATTTTTACGCCATCGAACCCCTCAAGCGCGGCCTTGACTTCCTTTATAGAGGGTTCGGCATCCTTCATGACGGCGGAATCGATCATCTCGTAAATGCTTATCGATACCTGCGACTGTATTGAAAGGTACGGCGGTTTAAGCGGCACGACCGCGTTAACGCAAATTCCTTTTTCAAGCCGGCTGTTCAACCTCTCTTTGATTTCACCGCACGAAAGGTTTTTTTCAAACTCAATGTCCAGCATCTCGCAAACGCTGGCAACGCCAACCGGTAGCGCCGCGCCGTAGGAAATCTTCGGATGCGGATGCATCCCCTGTGAATACGCTACGGGAAGTCCCGCTCTCTTTACGGAGCGCGTAAAGGCGGCCATCAGTTCGGTGTGCGAGAGATACCTCATCAGGCCTTCCTTGCCGAAATGTATCCTGTACCTGAAAAAAGTTTTAGGCATTTCCGTTCCCGCTTGTTCATGCGGCGGAAAGACCGGCGGATTTTTTACCACTATCTTCCCCCTTGGATGCAGGCCGCACTTATGGCACGAATGCGTCCTGCAATCGTGCGTCACCGCGCCTTTTTCGCTCTCCTCCAGCTCGCCAAGGAGATATTCCTTCGTTACTCCGGTATCGATATGATCCCACGGAAGTTTTTTTTCTTTTCCCAAAGGCGTTACGGTGTAGTTGTGCGGCGTTACCCCGGTTTTCCTGAATGCGTCCATCCATAAGTCCATCCTGAAATGCTCCGTCCAGCCGTCCAGCCTGCATCCGCTGTTGTAAGCCTCCAGTACGGTTTGGCCTAGCCTCCTGTCGCCCCTTGAAAAAACGCCTTCAAGAAAAGACATCTCCACGTCGTGCCCTTTCATCTCGACGCCCCTCATCTTTTTAAATGCGTCGAGAAGTATCTTCTTTTTCCTTAAAAGGTTTTCCAAAGAATCCATGGCCGTCCACTGGAACGCCGTATGGGGCTTTGGCACGAATTGGGATACACCGACGTTGATATCCCTGAACCTCTTTCCGTTTTCATGCAGGGATTTTATTTCCCTTACGAGTTCCACTATCGCGTAAAGGTCGTCGTCCGTTTCGGTCGGCAGTCCGATCATGAAATAAAGCTTTAGCCTGCGCCACCCGCCGGAAAGGATTCTTCTGGCGGTTTCGATTATTTCTTCGTCCGTTATCTTTTTGTTTATCACCTTCCGCAACCTTTCGGCGCCAGCCTCTGCGGTGATTGTGAATCCGGTTTTCCGCACGCGGCGAACCTGGTTTATCAGCTCCTCCGTCAAGGTGCCGGAGCGCAATGAAGGAAGCGAAACCGAAACCTTTTCTTGCGAGTACCTGTCCATAAGTTCGGTGACAAGCGCTTCGATGTGCGAATAGTCCCCGCTTGAAAGCGACGCCATCGAAACATCGTCAAAGCCGGTGGCCTTTACCGCGCTTTCAATAATTTCAACTACCTTTTCCGGCTTTCGCTCCCTTACGGGACGATAGGTGGTTCCGGCCTGGCAAAAACGGCACCCCTGCGTACAGCCCCTGTCTATTTCCACGGAAATGCGGTCGAATACCGGCTGGCCGTAAGGTATCACCATCTGGGTTGGATATGGGCTGTCGTTAAGGTCTTTTATGAAAATCCGTTTGGGGTTAGGAATATCCGGATCAATTTTTTTTATCTCTTTAAACCGCTCGCCTTCGTAAACCGGTTCAAAAAACATGGGAACGTAAACGCCTTTAAGTTTTGCAAGTTTTTTAAGGGTTTCCTTTTTTGTAGCGCCTTCCTTCTTATACTCCGCCAACTTGAGGCAAAGTTCGGGCAAAAGCTCTTCCGCCTCGCCAAGAACGAACAGGTCGAAAAAATCCGCCATTGGCTCCGGGTTGAATACGCCCGCTCCTCCGCCTATCACGAGCGGGTGCGATTCGTCCCTATCGGCGCTTTTCACTGGAACCCCGCCGAGATCGAGCATCAAGAGGATGCCGGTATAACAAAGCTCGGTGGTTATCGAAAATCCCGCGATGTCGAACGCCGAAAGCGGATCGTGCGACTCGTGGCTCCTTAAAGTCCCGCCTCCTTCGCGCACGATTTTCTCGAAATCCGGTTCGGGGTGGAAAAAGCGTTCCGCCCAAAGGTTATCCATACTATTGACCGCCGAATAAAGAATCTTGAGGCCGAGGTGGGACATCCCTATTTTGTAAAGTTCGGGAAAACACAGGGCGATCCTGCAATCGACTTTCGACGGGTCCTTAATGACCGAGTTTACTTCGTTGCCGATGTATTGTGAAGGGTTGTGGATAATGTCCAGCCATTTTAAATACGGATGATTATTCATGCCTGAAACGTCTCTGGTTAACCGAAAGCAAAAGGCCTATGGCCGCGTAGTTGGTAAAAAGCGACGACCCGCCGTAGCTGAGAAGCGGAATGGGGATGCCCACAATGGGGGTAAGGCCAAGCGTCATCGCAACGTTATAAAAGAAATGGAAGGCAAACATCGCCGTAACGCCGGAGGCAATAACAGCCCCGACACGGTCGCCGGCTTTAAGGATGATGTCTATCATCCTTAAGAGTATCAGCAGGTATAGCGACAGAAGGATTACCGTTCCGATAAACCCGGCTTCCTCCGCAAAGACGGCAAAAATAAAGTCCGTGTGCTTTTCGGGAAGGAAGTTAAGCTT
>JAZFVB010000013.1:0-2614 GCA_036447515.1 Nitrospinota bacterium | reverse complement strand
CTTCTCGCCCGGTTTTACAAGAAGAATATCGCCGGTATGGACGTCTTCCAGTGGAATTATCCTGTAAGTGTCGCCTTCTATAATGGTGGCCGTAGCGGGAGTGAGGTTCATCAGTTTCTGTATTGCGGACGAGGTTCGCTTCTTGGCCCTGTCCTCCATGAACTTGCCGACAAGGACAAGCGTAAGGATAAAACCCGCCGCCTCGAAATAGAGGTTGTGGATGAAAGAAGGATCGCCCGCCATTATTTGCTGAATGCCGTATACCGAATATAAAAGGGCCGCCGACGTGCCCATTGCAATAAGGGTATCCATGTTGGCGCCGCCGTGGATGACAGCATTAGTGCCCGATATATAAAACCTGCGTCCCGCGAATGCGATGGGCAATACAAGCAATAGCTGAAGAATCGCCAAACGCGCGGGGAAAGAATCTTCCGATATGAAATCCGGTATCGTTAAGCCGATAAGGGGGCCCATTGTTACAAGACCGAGCGGCAAAACGAAAATAACTGCCAGGATAAGATTGAATCGGGGCTGTTGTAAAAGGGGAACCTCGACTTCTATCTTCGCATCGGCGGATGAAAGGGGTGTGTAGCCCGCCTTTTCGACCGCCTTTTTAAGGTCCGAAAGCCTTGCCTGCGATGTGTCGAATGTAACGGTGGCCTTTTCCGTGGCATAGTTTACAGAAGCCTCGATAACGCCTTTCGTCTTTTTAAGTTCTTTTTCAATCCGCGCGGCGCATGATGCGCATGTCATCCCGCGAATAGGTATCGTTACCTTTCCGTGAGCGTCGTCGACAACTTTATACCCGGCTTTTTCCACGGCTTTTTCCACCAATTCCCTGTTCACGGGCCCGTCGCCCGTTTCCACCACCAGCTTTTCGGTGAGAAAGTTCACCGTGGCGTCTTTAACGCCATCCACTTTTTTCACCGATCTTTCGACTGCCTTTGCGCATGAGGCGCACGTCATACCGGTAATCTGCAATGTTACTCCGCCGCTTTCCATTGTTAATACTCCATTTTCAGTGCTTTTTGCATTGTTAGTTCCTCTATCAGGCACATCATACCCCACCCCATGGGGGGGGTGTCAAGCCGAAAGTTGGGCTGTATATAAAGGCTGGATTGAATCGTACCCCATATGCCGGGGCTCAGAAATAATAGAAAAGCTCCAACTGAACATAGTCATCGTTGCGGACCATGTACATCGGGCCGTCGGACGCGGCTTCCAGAACCACAAAGGCCTCCATAGAAATTTTCCAGCTCTCCCCAAGGCGGCGGCTCGACTCAAACGTAAAAATGCGCGTCTCTTCGTCGAGGTCCTGCACAACGCCCAAAAGCGCCTCGGTGGATGCCGCGTCGTTGAAGGCTACGCGCATCCCGGCCATGATGTCGCTTTCAAAGGCGGTTGTCGCATCGCTCCCTCGGTCGTCGTGGAGCCACTCGCCGATTACGCCGATATCGATACCTCCGATACCCAAAAAGGCGACGCCCGAAAAGGTGTACTCGAAGCCGACAGTGCGCGCGAAATAATTATCATCGCCCTGTCCGCTCCTATAGATTCCTTCGGTTTTGAGCAGCCAGCCTCCGGCGACAAAAAGAAGATCGATCCCCGTCTGGGTGATCTGTTCGTAATACGGAACGATTGTCAGGCCTCCCGCGCCGACCTGGTAAAGAATCGTCGGCTCGCGCCCCGTGCCGCTGAAATACGAAAGGCCGACTTCCAGGTCCCCAAACGTGCGGCCGAACCTCGCGGCGTAATCGATGTGCCGTTCCTCGTCCGCGCTTTCGTAGATCGCGTTGTCCGTATCCACGGCAACGGGTGGGCGCAGCCTGCCCTTTTCGCCGGGGAAAGTGCGTTCGCGGAAATACGGCAGAACGAATAAATCAAGGGTGCCCCAGCCGCGTATGAAGGTAAGGTTTGCCATCGGCTGGCCCAGCTTCTCCTCGCCGTCGAGCGCATCCACGAGGTCAGTCTGGTTGACGATGTCCACGAGATGCTGGGACTCGGTCTGACCCCAGAAAACCTTGCCGACGCCGACATGGATTTCCCACGTATCGCCGTACCAAAGGAACATCGCTTCGCGCACGTCGAAGTGCGTCCGCTCGCCGTCCGCGCCGTCCACCCTGTAAAAAGGCTTAAGCGTAAAGCCGCCGTTATTCCACTGCTGATAGAACTCCGGTTCGGCCGCGAGCGACCAGTTATTTTCTTCCTGTTCGGCGTAAAGCGGCTCGCTTGAAAACCAGGCTCCCTGCGCGGCGGCGTAGCCGGACAGTTCAAAGGCGTATGCGTTTGAGGAAACGTTGTTTGAGGAAACGTTTAAGAAAAGGAAGAATAAAACGGCTGCGATAACCGGCAACTTCCCCTTCAGCATTGCGCTATCGCGCATTGCGTGTTTCCAAGTTCACTTTATTCTTTTAAGGGCGTTTTTATTGAAATCGGCGTCCTTCAGCCCCACCTGAAACTTGTAATCGGAAAAGATCAGCGTTGTGCTTTTGCCGTTCTGGAGGTTGACCATTTCCATTTCCCGGGCGCGCCAGTATTTATCGAGGTACTTTTGATAGCCTTTAAATGTAAGCGTTTTCAGGTGCGAGTCCTTACGGTCAAAGTATTCAACCTT
>JAZFVB010000012.1:0-3382 GCA_036447515.1 Nitrospinota bacterium | reverse complement strand
CAGCGCAAGGTTCATGCATTCGGCCTGCCTTGTGGGATCGGGCAGCACGAAGTCCATCGCGTCCGAATTGTGCCCGTGACCGGCAAGCTCGCCGTAAATCGTTGCGCCTCTTTTTTGCGCGTCTTCCAGCCTTTCGAGTATATAAAGGCACCCGCCCTCTGAAACCACGATACCGTTCCTGCCTTTGTCGAAAGGCCGGCTTGCCTTTTTGGGGTCTTCGTGGCTGGCCAGGGCGTTTTGGGCCTTAAAGCTTGCGAATATCCCGAATGTGTGAATACTCTCTGAAACGCCGCCGCCAATCGCCACGTCGCAATCGCCCAGCGCGAGCATCTGCGCGCCGGTGATCATCCCTAAATTCCCGGCGGCGCATGCGGCGCCAATGCACATATGCGGGCCGGTTATCTTCATGTTCAGGGTCACTTCGCCGGCCGGGGCGTTGGCAACGGTGCGCGGGTTGTGGTGATGCGTCCAGAACTTCACGTCGTTATCGTATTTGGCAAGGTTATAAATTTCGTTTTCCGTTTCGACGTTGCCGTGCTCGGTGGTTCCTATGTAAACGCCGATGCGGCTCTTATCCAGCGAGGCGAAATCCAGGCCGGAGTCGGCCATCGCCTCGTTGGCGCAATAAACGGCCACGCTTCCCGCGCGTGTGCCCCTGCGGACTTCTTTTTTCTTTTGGTATTTCAGCTCGTCGAAATCGCACACGCCAGCGGGCACGGTAGGCATATAGCGCGTGGTGAAGTTTTTAATCCCCGACTTGCCGTCCAAAAGCGCTTTACGGAACTCGCCCAACGTGTTTCCGTTCGGGGCCGTAAGGCCGATACCCGTTATTACAATTCTAGTGTTATGCATATGTTTTCCCGTAAAGATTAAAGATTCTAGAATTATATCCGAAATGAGGCAAGGGATTGGGTTGCAATTTTGTTTTAGTGCGGACAGGCAATCCTGCCTGTCGGAAACGTTGCATAGCAACGTCTCTCCGCTATCGTGGAAACCGCAGGCAAGATTGCCTACGCCACCGACCCTCTTGCCACCCCCACAAGCGGGGGCAAGAACCTCTTCGAGGCCTTCAGGTGGTGGAAAGGGGAGGATTGACCGCTTTATATATAAGCGGCAACGGCCATAAATAACCCCCTTCTTTTCCTACCTAGCACCGGCCTAGCGCCAGCTTACACCGATTTTCTACGCGCCAATGTCCTTCTCGCCACCTTTCGGTTGTCTTCCCCTTTAAGTAAATCAAGTAATTCATCATGGGCCATCTGCTTTTTTCGTCTTTCTTCTTCATCGCTTCTGCGTTTTTTGCTTCTACGATCCGCACTTTCAAAAAGGGAATTTGTCGCCGAGCCGCGAAATGGCGGGTTGTACATGCATTCAAGTTTGCAATAGATTTCATAACCGGTAAGGCCGGGCCTTTGTTTCACATTCGCGCACTCTCCACATTGCTCGGGCATCCGTCTTCTTAAAAGCAAAAAGATTGTTAGAAGCAACGCGGAAATTATCAGGCCGTTGGTATAGCTTATTATCGGAGCAGCAGTACCGGGGTCCAAATAAATTCCCTCCTTGTTAACTCGTTCTATTCTAACAGAGTATCCGGCATTTGCTAAAAAAGCCGATACGGGACTTACTTCATGTGTAAAATTATTGCCGGAGACCTCCAATTTGCTATTTGTTTATGCCAAGCTGTTTTCTGATCAACCTGCAAAGGCTCTTTTTGATTTCCGAATGGCGGGGAACAGGCGAGATTTGCCCATTTTTTGAGTTAGTGTATATATCGTGATTCGAGCCATGCCTTTTGAGGTAACACCCGGCGTCCACTAGTTCCCTTATAAAATCATGCCTTTTCAAACCTCGACCTCGATCTCTTTGACGTGAACCTCAAACTCCGGAGCCGCATCCGTTTCCTTCATTATTAACGCATATGCTTCCTGGATATTCCTTTCCAGTTCTTCAAGCGTTTCTCCCTGACTGAATACGCCGGGAACCTCTTTAAGTTTTCCTACGTACCACCCATCGTCCTTCCAGTATTCAAGCGTAAACCGCCGCGACAAACCAACCACCTCCTTTCATTAATTTATACCAAGCCTATGGAAATTCTACATGCCGCCGAAATTGAAAGCAATCCGCCACAAAATGTATTAGAATATGGCAGTTGTATATATACTAACATGAGGAGTGAATTGTGGTTAAAAAAGATAGTGCGAAAAAGAAAGAGAAGTTAGTTTGCGGCATAGTGATGCCAATTTCCGCGATAAGTGACTGCGCAGAAAGCCATTGGGCAGATGTTAAAGAGATATTATTGGAAGCTATCGAAGATGCAGGCTTTGAAGGCAATCTCGTTAGCAACTCAGATGATTCCGGCATTATCCAGAAACGCATAATCCAAAATTTATACAATAATCCTGTAGTTATTTGTGATGTTAGCGCCAAAAACCCGAACGTAATGTTTGAGCTTGGAATGCGCCTAGCTTTTGATAAACCAACCATTATTGTAAAGGATGATAAAACCAGCTATAGCTTTGACACCTCTCCAATCGAACATTTGGACTACCCAAGAGACCTTCGTTTCCAAGACATCGTAGATTTTAAAGGGAATTTAAAAGAAAAAATTAAAAAAACTTATGAAGTATCAAAAAGCGATAGAGACTATACAACCTTTTTGAAGCACTTTGGATCATTCAAGGTTCCAAAGCTTGATACAGAAGAAATATCTAGCTCTGAGTATATTCTGGAGGAGATTAAAAGTCTAAGGATAATGATTTCATCTTTGGATAAGGGGCGTCGTGGTACCATGCCTTCGTTACGAGATACCTTGAGGCGCTCTGGTGCGCTCTCTGAGGGTTCTATTGAAATATTGATAAGCAATGAAGAGCATACCGATGAGCGTATTGATAAAATACTTAATATAAAAGGAGTTACAAGTATAAAGCATCGTGATGTTACGCCGAATCAAACCCAAATGATTATCGAATTTTCACCTAAATCCGAACACCTAAGAAAGAACATTTTCGAGGCTATTAGAATACTTTTTAAAAGTGCTAAGCTATTCTGATATAATCCGCAAATGCGAACTCCACTAATTGCAGGCAACTGGAAACTGCACAAGACGTCCGCCGAAACGAAAGAACTTATAAAAGGAATAATCGAAAAAACGGGCGATGTGTCCGGCGTCGATATTGTCGTCGCTCCGTCCTTCACGTCCCTTCCAGCCGCCAGCGAAGCGGTATCCGGGTCGTCTATCAGCCTTGCCGCCCAGAACGTCTTTTGGGAGGAAAAAGGGGCCTTCACGGGTGAAATCTCGGCCGCCATGCTTACCGATGCCGGATGCCGGTATGTGATAATAGGCCACTCCGAAAGAAGGCAGTTTTTTGGCGAAACAAATGAA
>JAZFVB010000011.1:0-3025 GCA_036447515.1 Nitrospinota bacterium | reverse complement strand
TCGAAGCGTTTCTTTTCCCTTGCGTCGGGCCACATGGCCAAGATCGTGCCGCCCGCTATGAAGAACCCACCCATCCACAGCCATTTCACCAGCGGGTTGATATGCACGGCAAATGAAGCCGCCCCGCTCGCATTCAGCGATGCGAATATAACGTAAACGTCTTCTTTAAAGGTCGAGCGAATGGCAACCTCGGCGCTTGACTGGTTGAAGTTCTTGTAAAAATTCTTTTCCGGCAGTAGGTAGCCCAGCTTTTTGCCGTTCTTTTCGAGCAGGAGCGTTGCGACAATTTCCTCCTTGGTCGGTTTTGGCCTGGTGAATTTGGTTCCATAGTACGTGAGGGTGTAATCCCGTATGACCGCCGACTCGCCGACATTGAGAGTAAAATCCTTTTTTTCGTTAAAGGCGTTGCCGGCAAAAGACACGAACATCATTACCATGCCGACGTGTATCGTGTATCCGCCATAGCGCCGCTTATTCTTCCATATGAGGTTAAAGAGTCCCTTGAAAACGTTTTCCTTTCCTCCCGCCATGCGCGCTTTTACGCCGCGCAGGACTTCAAAAATAATTGTTGTTACGACGAAAATGGACACGGTGAAAAAGAGCCACGGCATAACGCTCCTTAAGCCCATCGCAAGGAGGGTCGCGCTTCCGGCAATCGTTACGAACAAGGGGGAAAGGAAATTCTTTTTTAGGTTCGATATGGTCGCCTTGCGCCACGCTATCAGCGGGCAAACGCCGGTAATAATCAGAAGCGCCAGGCCTATCGGTATCATTATCTTGTTGAAAAAGGGCGGGCCGACGGTGATGCGCACGCCGCGCACGGCCTCGGAAATCATCGGGAAGATCGTTCCCCAGAAAATGGCGAACGCGGCGCCCACAAGCATGAGATTGTTGAACATAAAGCTCGACTCGCGCGAAACAATCGAATCGAGCTGATATTTCGAGCGCAGGATATCCTGCCGCGTGGCAATGAGATATATCGAAAAGAACATCGATAGAATAAGAAACCAAAGGAAGAAGTCGCCTACCAAGCTCTCGCCAAAGGAGTGGACGGAGGCGATAAGCCCCGAACGGGTGATGAACGTCCCGAAAATCGTCAAGCAAAAGGTTATTGCTATTAGCGATACGTTCCATGTTTTAAGCATGTCCTTTTTTTCCTGTATCATTACCGAGTGCAGATAGGCCGTGCCGGTGAGCCACGGCATGAACGACGCGTTCTCCACCGGGTCCCACGCCCAGTAGCCGCCCCAGCCGAGTTCCACGTAAGCCCAGTTTGCCCCGAAGAGATTTCCCATGCCGAGGAAGAACCACGAAAAAATCGTCCATCTTCTGGTCGATCTTATCCACACGTCGCCCAGCTGCCTCCGCATCAGCGCGGCCATCGCAAAGGCGAACGGGATGGTGAACCCTACGTAGCCGATGTAAAGCGTCGGCGGATGGAAAATCATCCCCGGGTTTTGGAGCAACGGATTAAGGCCGTAGCCTTCCGAGGGTATTCCGCTCAGCCGTTCGAAGACCGGCGATACGAAAGTCATAAGCGTGGTGAAAAGCATCAGCGTGGTGAAGAGAATACCGACGATGTAGGGCAAAATCCGCCTGTTGTGTACGCGGTTTTGTAATATGACTATCGTGCCGAACATGACGAGCATCCACGCCCACATAAGGAGTGAGCCCTTCTGCCCCGCCCAGAACGTGGAAAGGAGGTAGAGTATGTTCAGGTCGCTGGAAGTGTAGTTATAGACATACTGTATCGAGTAGTCGTGGGTTGCTATCGCGTAAAAGAGTACAATCGAAGCGACGGTCAAAAGGCCGAAAGAGGCGAAAAGGGCGTTGTAGGCGCTTTTCACCATTATGTGGTTGTCCCTGTACCCGCCCCAGAAGGCCGTTATCGTACCGTAAATGGAAACGACAAAAGCTATAAGAAGACTGATTTCGCCGACTTCAACCATTAAACTTTTACCCCATCAAGTATGTACAAACGATGTCTTATATCTTTTTGCCTTCTTCCGCGGCCTCATACTTCGAGGGGCAACTGGTAAGGAGGGTGTGCGCTTTGAATACGCCGTCGTTATCGAGCTTGCCTTGGACAACTACGTCCACGTCGTCTTTGAACATATCCGGCAGGGCGCCCTTGAACACGATGGGCATCTGTTCCTTTGAATCGGCAATTACGAAACTGGCGCCAAGCGAATCGGGGTTGAGTTTTACGGAACCGTTCAGGACCTTGCCTTCCATTCGGAAATCCTCGCCCTTTTTCGCAATTGCAACCGCTTCCGAAACGGAAAAGTAATAAACCGATGTCTCCTTAATGCCCGTGTACACAAGGTAGGCTATGGCGCCTATCACCACTAAAGATCCAACTAAAAATTTCGACTGCCCCTTTTTCATCAAATTCTGCCTCTATAAAGTTAACGGTTTGTTGTGTACCGGGATTCTCTCCATCCTCATTAACCTGCGATTATATCATTAAAGGCCAAACAGGTAAAAGGGATACGGGGGTCAAAAACTTATTAGAACTTTTACCGGCAATAATAAAAGATTATAAACCGGACGGGGTTACTATGTTGCGGATTAAAGTGGCGGGGTACAAAACCGGGGATTGGTCCAGCCGGATTCAGCTGGCCAGAGAGACAATATGGCGGCGCTCAAGCTCGCGCACCTGATGGAAGACCTTGTCTTCCGAACCAATGGTCATTTCTTCGAATGCGCAGGCAATTTCCCAGGCCGGTATACTATTGCCGCCATGTGAGGGCAATTCCACACGGGTGGCCCTGATTATTCGAATCTCCAGCCTTAGCGGCTCTTCAAGCCATGGGAAAAGAAGGTCTATCGTTTGGGTCGATCCCCCAAAAATCTCCCACGGGCATACAAAACGGAAACCGCCGGCGCTTAAATCCAAAACCTTTATGCCCCTGCTCAGGCCGCCGTCGGCAAAGGTGAATTGTATCCCGGAGTCACCGGGGACGCTGATCCTGAAAGTGTTCCTTGTTGATTCGGTCGCTTCAGCCATTTTCGATTCCTCCAG
>JAZFVB010000010.1:0-2762 GCA_036447515.1 Nitrospinota bacterium | reverse complement strand
TTTACGGCTCTTATCAGCTTTATCGGGGTAAGCTCGCCGAAAATTATCACATGGCCGACGCAATCGAGTGCGGCCATTATGTGCGAGCGGTCGTGTTCGTTTAAAAGCGGCCGCCCGGCGCCTTTGAGCCTTTTAACGCTGGAGTCGGAATTAAGGCCGATCATCAGGCAGTCGCCCAGTTTTTTGGCTTTTTGCAGGTATTTGATGTGTCCGTGGTGAAGGAGGTCGAAGCACCCGTTCGTAAAGACAACCTTCTTCCCGCGTCTTTTCAGCGAGCGGGAAATTTCCGCGGCGGTTTTAAGGTCGATGATTTTAAGTTCGGTGTGTCCCGCTTCCGCAGCGAGGCTTTTTGCGATTTCCTTTGTTCCGACGCCCACAACGCCGTGATGCGCCACCTGCAGTCCCCCCGCGAAGTTCGCAAGGCGCACCGCATCTTCCAGCGGCAGCCCGCCGAACACGAAAGCGGCGAGTACCGCCACCACCGTATCTCCCGCGCCGGTTACGTCGAAGATTTCCTTGGC
This sequence comes from Nitrospinota bacterium, assembly GCA_036447515.1. Taxonomy (GTDB): domain Bacteria; phylum Nitrospinota_A; class UBA7883; order JACRGQ01; family JACRGQ01; genus JAZFVB01. The sequence continues at coordinate 2,241 of JAZFVB010000010.1, read as the reverse complement.
AAGCGTCGGGTAGAACCTGCCTTCCCCGTTTTTCGGGAAAAGCGCCATGCCGTCCGCTCCCAGCGTCGCAAGCACGGTGTTTATGGAATATTTTTTTATCAGCATCCTTGCGGCCTTTTCGATCTCTTTTTTTGTTTTGCAGGCCATGCCGGATACGCCTTCCAGCTCCATCCTGTTGGGCGTAATGATGTCGGCGCCTTTGTACTTGGCGAAAGAATCGCCTTTGGGGTCCACTATCACCGGTTTCTTTGCCTTTTTGGCAAGAGCGATTATTTCGCGCAAGAGCCTTCTGGTTAAAATCCCTTTGTTGTAGTCGGACAACACCACCCCTGCCGATTTTTTAAGTTCTTTTTTGAAAAGTAAAAGGAGCGCGTTTTCCACGCTCTTTGGCACAGGGTTTCTTTTTTCCCTGTCGATCCTGAGAAGCTGCTGGCCGTGCGACATCACGCGCGTTTTTTTTATCGTCGGCCTGTCGTGCGAAGGAACCAGGTTTTTGGAATTTATTCCTTCTTTTCTGAGGAGCCTTTTTAATATCCGCGCGTCTTCATCATTGCCCGTAACGCCAAGAAGGCTTACGCCGCATCCGAGCATCTTGAGGTTTGCGGCGACGTTGGCCGCGCCGCCCGGCTTGTATTCGTCGTATGTGCAGTCCACTATGCCCACCGGCGCTTCGGGAGACACGCGCGTTACCTCGCCTCCGAGGTAGTGGTCCAGTATCACGTCTCCCACAAGGACGACCGACGCCGGTTTTTTCTCTTTCAGCCTCCTGAAAAGGTCCGCGTACGGCATTAGAGGAGCTTTTCATCGCAAAAACTGAAATGGCCTTTTTTGCCGATAATAACGTGGTCCAAAACGTTTATACCCACCACTTCGCCCGTTGTAACCAGCTTGTTCGTTATCGATTTGTCCTCTTGGCTCGGCTTGGGATCGCCGCTTGGGTGGTTATGCACCAGAATGATGGCGGCGGCCGATTCCTTTATGGCCGGCTTGAACACTTCCCTTGGATGCACGATGCTGGCGGTGAGCGACCCTTCGGATATTGTTACGTCGCGCATCATGAAGTTTTGGCTATCGAGAAGGATTATCTTGAATATTTCCTTTTTTTTGTTGTTTAAAAAGGGCGCGAAATAATTACACACGTCTTCGCTTGTGGAAAACTGCCTGCCGTATGGGGAGTAATCCTCGGAGACCATCCGTTTTCCCAAATCCAGCGCGGCCTTCACCTGCGCCGCCTTGGTCTTTCCCATTCCATCCACCTTGCAAAGTTCCACTACGCTTGCCGATTCGATCTCCTGTAAATTTCCGAAAATTTCGATAAGGTTTCTTGCGATATCGAGCGCGGATTTCCCGTGCGCGGCCGAACCCGAACCGAGGATGATTGAAAGGAGCTGGGCCTCGCTGAGGCCGTCTGCGCCGTAGCGGATCAGGCGCTCGCGCGGTCGTTCGTTTTCCGGCCAGTCCTTGATCGGCTGTCTCGGATACTTTCTCACGGTGGGAATTGTAGCACAACGGTTGATTAAGAACCTACCCGCTTAGCCGGGCAGTTATCTTTTCGTAAGCCTGCTTACTATTTTGCCGAAAAAGCCTTTTTTCTTTTTCCCTGCGGCTTCTGCGCCCTTTTTCTTTTCGTTGGGTTTTGCGCCGGTTTTCGCGCCGGGTTTCTTCTTGAACGTTTCGCCGTATTTCTTTTTGTAAAGTTCCATCCGTTCGGCATGGCTCATCGTTTTTTTGCGAGTTGCGGGTTCGGTCTTCTTTTTCGCGGCCGGACGGACGTCGCTTTTCTTGAAGCCGGTTTTGCTATCGCCTTTTTTAAGCGGCGCTTTTCCCCTTGTGGCGGCGCCGGATGTTTCGCGCCTTTGCGCCGGGCGCTTCCTGTCCGCCGAGGCCGACGATACGCCGCCCCGCGCCCGTCCCGACGGTGCGTCGCGCCGCGCCCGTCCTCCTCCACGTCCTATAGGCGCGCCGCGCCTTGCCGAACGATAATAGCCCGCCTCGTCTTTCGGCAGCCTTTCGTCGAGCATGCCGACGTCGATTTTTTGGCCGATAAACCTTTCGAGGCTCGGAAGATTTTCCACGAGGTCTTCGCAGGCAAGGGTGTATGCAACGCCCCTTGCGCCCGCCCGCGCCGTGCGGCCTATGCGGTGGACGTAATTTGCGGCGTCTTCCGGCAGGTCGTAGTTTATGACATGTGTAATGTTGTCTATGTGCAGTCCCCTGGCGGCCACGTCCGTTGCGACGAGA
>JAZFVB010000009.1:0-4828 GCA_036447515.1 Nitrospinota bacterium | reverse complement strand
TGTCCTTGAACGGATCGCCGACCGTATCGCCCACGACCCCCGCCATGTGCGCATCGGAGCCCTTTCCGCCATACTGGCCGCTTTCTATATATTTCTTTGCATTGTCCCACGCACCGCCGCTGTTAGCCATTAGAAGAGCCAGCAAGACACCTGTGAGGGTGGCGCCGGCAAGCATGCCGCCGAGAGCCTCCTTGCCGAGCAGGAATCCGATGACGATAGGCGCCAGAATCGTGATTATGCCCGGCAGTACCATTTCCTTCAAGGCCGCCTTGGTGCTTATTTCAACGCATGTGGCCGAGTCCGGTTTTGCCTTGCCTTCCATCAGGCCGGGTATTTCGCGGAACTGTCTCCTTATTTCCTCCACCATCTCCATAGCCGCCTTGCCTACGGATTTCATCGTAAGGGCGGCGATAAAGAACGGAACCGCCCCGCCTAAAAATATGCCCACGACAACCGACGGGTTGAGCAGGTTTATGTTTTCCAGTCCCACCGCCTTTGCGTACGCGCTGAAAAGGGCCAGCGCCGTAAGGGCCGCCGAGCCGATGGCGAAGCCTTTGCCTATGGCGGCTGTCGTATTTCCTATGGCGTCTAGCGAGTCGGTTATCTTCCTTGTTTCCGGGCCCAGTTCGCTCATTTCCGATATGCCGCCCGCGTTATCGGCAATCGGGCCGTAGGCGTCCACGCTCATCGTAATGCCAACCGTTCCCAGCATTCCAACGGCGGCTATGGCGATGCCGTAAAGCCCGGCCATCTTTGCCGCGATGAAGATGCCTATGCAAATGGTAATTATCGGAAGCGCGGTGCTCTGCAGTCCCGTCGCGAAACCTTGGATAATCGTTGTGGCCGCTCCGGTCTGGGCGGCCGCGGCTATTTCTTTAACGGGACCGAACATCCCGGTGTAATACTCCGTCAAAAGCCCTATCGCAATGCCGGCCAGCGTGCCGACAAGCAAAGCCCAAAAGACGCCGGGATTTATCCCAAGGCTGGAGATAATGAAGTACGAACCGATAACGAGAATGGCCGCCGATATGAACGTGGTATAGCGAAGTACCTCCGCCGCGCCCAGCCTTTCAAATACTTTCATGCTGGCGATGCCGATAACGGATGCAATCAGCCCCAGCATGACGGAAAGGATAGGAAACGCCATGTATGCGAGTGGATTATCGGCCATCAGTGCGCCCAAAGTTATGGCGGCGATTATCGACCCGACGTACGATTCAAAAATATCCGCGCCCATGCCGGCGGTATCGCCCACGCAGTCGCCCACGTTATCGGCGATAACGCCGGGATTTCGCGGATCGTCCTCCGGTATTCCCACTTCGAGCTTTCCGACAAGGTCCGCCCCCACGTCCGCGGCCTTGGTATAAATACCGCCGCCTATGCGCGCGAAAAGGGCTATCGAGCTACCGCCCATGGCGAAACCGCCGAGGTAGCGGACGTGTTCGACGTCGCCGAAAAAGATCATAAGAACGCCTATTCCCAGAAGGCCGAGGCTTGCTACCGTAAGGCCCATTACCGCGCCGCCCGAAAAGGCTATCTGAAGCGCCTTTTCCGCGCCGTGCGACCTGGCGGCCTCCGATGTCCTGACGTTAGCGCGCGTGGCGGCATTCATTCCTATGAGACCGGCAAGCATGGAGGAAAGCGCGCCGCCAAGGAACGCCACCGCCGTCTGCCATGCGATGAAGATAAAGAGCAAAACGAAAACGAAAACGATGAATATACCTAGCCTTGCGTATTCGCTTTTGAGGAAAACCATTGCGCCGGTGTGAATGGCGTCCGCTATTTCCCGCATTTTTTCGTTGCCGTCCGGCTCCTTTACAATTGACGCAAAAATTACCCCGGCTATTACCAATCCTATTATTCCGAATACCGGCGCAAAGATTATCCAACCTTCCATATTTTCCTCCATGCTAGTCAAAGTTGAGCGCTTTAGCGGCGCATTCTTCGATTGCTTCTTCCATTATCTTTATTTCGTTTTCTTCAAACGGATTAAGGACGTAATCGGCGGGGTCCGTCCCATCCAGCGGACGGCCGACACCTATCCTAAGCCTTCGGAAATCCCCGGTTCCCAACTCATCAATAATCGACTCTATCCCATTGTGGCCCGCGGAACCGCCGCTTTTTTTCTCCTTTATCTTTCCGTGCGGTATGTCTATGTCGTCGTGTATCACCGTGATATCTTCGGCGCCAAGAGAGTAACGCGCCACAAGTTGGGCCACGGCCCGGCCGCTCAGGTTCATAAATGTCTGCGGTTTCGCCAGCGCCACGTCTCCGCCGCGCGCTTTGGCAAAAGCCACTTCGGAGCCGCATATATTCCTGCTTTTCGCGGGCTTAATCTTTTCGGCAATGCGGTCCACGACCATGAAGCCGACGTTATGCCTTGTAAGTGCGTACTCCCGACCGGGGTTACCCAGACCGATTATCAATTTCACTCTCCTCCGTCTGTCTTACTTCTTTTCGGTTTTTTTGTCTTCAGCCGATCCTTTTGCGGCTCCTTCTTCAGCGGGCTTTTCCTCGCCCTCGGCGACGGCCTCGCCTTCGGCGCCTTCTTCTTCTTCTTCAGCGGGCTTTTCTTCTTCCACAATCTTGGGCATAGCAACCAAAACCACGGAGGTGTCTTCGGGGTCGTTTTTAACGATTCCTTCGGACACAGGGATTTCCCCAACCTTTATCGCGTCGCCGATGTCAAGGTCGGTAACGTCCACTTCTATCTCTGAAGGCATGATTTCAGGCAAACATTCGACGCTAAGCTCCTTCAAATGATAACGCAGTTCGCCGCCTTTCATCTTTACTCCAACCGATTCGCCAATAGCCCTGACAGGCAGCTTTGCCTTCATCGGCTTTTTCAGGTCTATTTCAAGGAAGTCGGCGTGAATAAACTTATCCGTAATCGGGTGATACTGAAGCTCCCTAAGGATGGCATTATGCTCTTTGCCATCGACATCAATTTTTAGTATGACCCTTGTGGCGCTGTCCCCTGAAAGAGCCTTGAACAGCAGGATAGTATCGACCGCAAGTTTTTCCGGTTTTTCGCCCCCGTACATAACGCACGGTATCTTGCCCCGGTTACGGTAACTCTTCGCGGCCTTTTTGCCGATATCTGCTCTCTTTTCCGCCTTAAGTAGGATGGTCTCCATTTTTTCGTATCTCCTTAAACAGAATCAGTATTGAAAGAGGCTGCTTACGGACCTCCCCGAGTGTATTCGCGTAATCGCCTCGCCGAAAATCGGCGCCACGTCCAGAACGTCCAGCTTTGGGCATTCCTTTTTCTTTTTATCCGCGTTGATGGTGTTGGTGCAGTAGAGCTTTGTAAGGACTGAATTGTTTATCCTCTCAATCGCCTTGCCGGAAAGGACGGCGTGGGTGCAACATGCATGCACAGATTTCGCGCCTTCTTCCATAATCGCCTGCGAGGCTTCGGCAAGAGTGCCCGCTGTGTCCACCATATCGTCGACTATAACGACGTTTTTACCTTTTACATCTCCGATTATATTCATGACCTTTGCGATATTTTTGCCCTCGCGCCTTTTGTCGATTATACCCAGACCCGAGTCAAGTCCCTTTGCGTACGCCCTGGCCCTTTCCACGCCGCCCGCATCGGGCGAAACGATCATAAGATCGTCGAATTTTTCCTGTGCGATGCGTTCCACCAGCAGCGGCGCCCCGTATAGGTGATCGACGGGCACGTTGAAAAATCCCTGAATCTGTCCGGCATGAAGGTCCATTATGAGGGCGCGGTCAACGCCGGCGGTGCAGATAAGGTCGGCGACAAGACGCGCCGTTATCGGCGTGCGGCTTTGCACCTTCCTGTCCTGTCTCGCGTACCCGTAGTACGGCACTACCGCCGTGATGCGCCTTGCAGACGCGCGCTTTACGGCGTCTATGACAATAAGAAGCTCCATAAGGTTGTCGTTAACCGGGGGTGAGGAGGACTGTACGATGAAAACATCGCTACCCCTGACGTTTTCGAGTATCTGGCAGAAAATCTCGCCGTCGCTGAAATCGGAAATATCGCACTTGGTAATCTCCACGCCTATTCGCAAGGCAATACCCTGTGCAAGCGTCTTGTTCGATCTACCGGCAATTACGACAGGTGCATCGGTCATGGTAATAATTTCCCTCTTTAAATCACGGCCCTGCATTATGGCTGGGGTGGCAGGATTCGAACCTGCGAATGCGGGTACCAAAAACCCGTGACTTACCGCTTGTCGACACCCCAACCCGTTTACCAGCCAAGTAACGGAAACAATTGTAAAAGTTTAGCATATTAGCAGACTCCATACCTGTGTCAAATGGAATCGGTGATGTGGGTTGGAAAACTGAATAAATACCCCCCCCCCCCCCTGCGAACGATCAAGATAATGGGAAAAACGGGTTTTATAAAATTAAAAGATCGCTTGGGCACATCGTCCGTCTCCGGTATTTTAAAGTTGAATATAAAAATACTGGAGGGAACCGATATGATCGACTTCATACTACGACAATATGCGGCAGATTAAAGACAAACCAGTTCAAAATATATAACCCCGGTAGAAAGCACAATAGCGGTCTACTTTTAAACCGCCGCTTAAGGGCGGCTCGGTTTTCTATTATTACTCCGCCGTTCTCAGCGTTATCTGAATATTCTGAACATCACTGACCGATTGCCGGACAGCCGCTAATACTTCAAGCCCAATATCCGGCGTTATTGTATGTTAAAATGTATGTCTAAAAGAAACGATGCATAAAAGTGAAATGGGCCGGGATAAACTTGTATACCTGATTACCGTTATGGCGGCGGTTTCGTTTGTAATCGCTTCCATTGCCGTCGGGATTCTTTATTTTACCG
>JAZFVB010000008.1:0-5231 GCA_036447515.1 Nitrospinota bacterium | reverse complement strand
CACCACGTCTTTTCTCACTTTACGGTTTACAAGGGGGAAAAGCGCGTTACTAATAACGATTCCCGCCTCGTATTCGGCCATGTGCGTAAACGGAAACATGCCGGTAACGTCGCCCGCGGCCCATATGTTGGCGACGGTTGTCTTTAGCGTATCGTCGACTTTTATGCCCCGCCTGTCAAAAGCAACGCCTATGCCTTCAAGGTTAAGACCTTCGACGTTGGGCGCACGGCCGCTGGCCGCGAAAAGCTTGTCAGCTTCGAACGTCTTTTCGCATTGGTCCTTCTGGCAGTCGGCCGTAAGCCTTATTTTGCCGTTCGTCTGTTCCATATTTTTGGTTTCTATGCACGTCTGCACGTCCACGCCTTCGCGTTTGAATACTCCTTCAAGGATGTCGGCCAGTTCCTTTTCTTCGCGGGGGAGAATCTGCCCCATCTTTTCAATGACCGTAACCTTTGTTCCGAAACGGGCGAAAATCTGCGCGTACTCCATCCCTATCGGGCCCGCGCCGAGGATTAACATGGACGACGGCAGTTTGTTAAGTTCCAGTATAGTCTCGTTGTTAAGCGAATCTACTTTGTCAAGACCCGGAATGGGGAGCTTAACGGGCCGAGAACCGGTGGCAATGAGGAATTTTTTTGACTTTATTGTCTGTCCACCAACTTTGAAGGTGTTTTGGTCGGCAAATTTCCCGTCGCCTAAAAACACGTCGACCCCCATTTTGCGGAAACGCTCGGGGTCGTCGTGTTTTGCTATTTCCGCCTGAATACCCCTCATGTGATCCATCGCCTTCCGGAAATCGAATTTTAACGAAGAGATGTCTATTCCGTGTTCTGCGGAGTTTTTTACCTTGTGGAATATTCTTGCTGTATGAACCAGCGCTTTCGTGGGCACACAGCCATAGTTCAGGCAGTCGCCGCCCATTTTACCTTTTTCGACGAGGGCGACTTTGGCTCCGAACTGCGCCGCTCCGCTGGCGGTAACCAGACCCGCCACTCCGCCGCCGATTATCGCAATATCGTACATTTTTTTTATAAGCGTTAAATTATGATGGAACCGTTTAAAAGAATACTATCACATTAAAAATATTTACGTGGGTTATTTTATTCGGCAACCAGGCCGAGTTCGCGCAGTATTATGGGCAGCGGCTGGCGGGTATGGCGGCGCAGGGCGGCCGCTATGTAAATCTCGGATGGTTCTATTATCCCTTTGCGAATAAGCTTCCTGAACCTCAATGTACCTATAAAACGGGAAAACCACAGGCTTATTGCGCGTCCATCTTGTTCCATCTTCTCAAGAAGGGTGATGGCGTGCCCCTGGTTGATCATCTTGAGAGCGTTCACCGCACAGCATGCGATTTTTACGTCAGGATGGCGCAGGTATTTTTCAATAATCATTATTGATTCGCGGTCGCCGATTATGCCGAGACAGAAAACGAGAACCTCTGTCAGGGCGGGGGAGGAATTTTTTAATCCTTTTTTTAAAACGGGCAACGCTCCGCCGCCGAATAAAAGCGCCATCGCCTTTGCGGCCTCTTTTCTAACAAAATCATTAGTAGATTCCTCAAATCTATCTTTAAGTTCTTGATAATTAAGGCGATAAACTAGAGGGTCGACCGTTTTATCTTTGTGCTCCCATGCTTGCGCTTTGCGGCGCGGGGGCCAGTAGTTCTTGGTGTATGTTCCGGCTGGCGACTTTTTCTTGGGCGCACTGAAAATTCTATTGAAAAACAGGGCGAAGACCGACTGTTTTTTGGGCACAGGCTCTAATCCCAGAACTTTATGATGTTTTTTCAAGTAGTTATAGGCAATAACGGCCTGCTTGAACTTTTCGGTATCTCCTATGCCCCCATTGGAATCAGGATGATACATGTGAACAGCTTTTCGATATGCCTTTTTCAGGGTAACCAAATTGGTCCCCTTTTTTATATTAAGTATTTCGTAATATTTATCCATTTAACGCCTACTAGCTAAAATTGGTATAAATTTAAACTAATTACATCTATTTGTCAATACCTTTTTGCATTTCCTTATCGGTCATATAGAATACTGTCTTGATGGCATTAATAATCAGTTCCATAGATTGTTCTTTCGAATACGAAACCGGCAACGAAATTCTAACTCAACTGGATTTTACAATAAATGAGAGTGAGATGGTATATGTAAGAGGTGAATCCGGAAGCGGCAAGAGCACCTTTCTAAAACTCCTTAACAGGCTGATAGAACCGTCTTCAGGAATGTTGGAGTACCGAAATAATGCATATGCCGCAATTGATCCAACGGAGCTAAGGCGAAAGGTTCAACTTGTTCCGCAGACCCCTTTTCTTTTCCCAGTTTCGGTTATGGAGAACCTGAAGATGGCGGCACGGGGCGTCGATGACGGCCGAATAATTCATTATATGGGAATGTTCAACCTTCCACGTGAACTTTTGAATAGAACCGGCAAACAACTTTCCGTGGGGCAGGCCGCAAGGGTGTGCGTGATACGCGCGCTTTTGCTTGAACCGGATGTAGTTATGCTAGACGAACCGACCGCCGCGCTTGATCCGAAAAATAAGGAAACTTTCCACAATTCATTCGAGGTGATAAGAAAAGAGTTGAACATGGCCACCGTCTGGGTGTCGCACGATCCGGCGCACGACCTTCATAAAGAAGGCCGCCATCTGGTTTTAAAGGAAGGAACTTTTTTGCAATGATCGATCCCGGTTATTCCGATCTGGCCATGGTATTCATCCTTTTCGCCATCGTGCTGGGCCTTTCTTTAAAGGAACACCTTGGGATTACCCGTACTTTCACATATGCCGCTGTGCGGTGCGTCGTTCAGCTTATGCTGGTGGGTTACGCAATAGAATACGTCTTTGCGCTAAACAGATGGTACTTTGTGATGGTTGTTCTGGTGTTTATGAGCGTTGTGGCCGCACAAGCGGGCGCACAGAGGATTTCTTCAAAGGCGCCGTCTCTTATTGGCCTTGTGTGGGTGGCTGTGTTCGCGGGCACCCTTGTCGATACCTTTATCGTAACGGAGGTCATTTTGAAAATAGACCCTTGGTGGAATCCGCGCTACCTGTTGCCTCTGGCCGGAATGATCATGGGAAATGCCCTTAACAGCGGCTCGATGGCGGGAGAGAGGTTCGTATCGGAACTGCGCAACCGCACCGCGGAGATCGAAACGATGCTTTCGCTCGGTTTTACGTCGTCCTACGCGTGCAGGGAGATAAAACGCCTTGCCATACGCGGCGCCCTTATTCCAACTTTCAATGCGATGTTTACCGTAGGTCTGGTTCACCTTCCCGGAATGATGACGGGCCAGATTCTAAGCGGCTCATCGCCCGTAACGGCGGCAAAATACCAGGTTGTCGTCATGTTCATGGTCTCGTCAACCGTTGTAATAACGGCTTTGATATTAATTGGGCTTTTAAGGCGCAAGCATTTCACAAAGGCGCACCAGATAAGGTACGCAATATTATAAGGGGCGCCCGTATTCTTCAATTATCCCTTCATTCTCACCGCCCCTCCTCGCAAGGATCACGGAGATATCGTCGGAAAATACCACGGACCATTCGTTATTAGGAAGGCCCTTTAAAACTTCGTCGCGGTATCCGGCGATTATCCATTCGACGCCGAAGGCGTTAAGGGTTCGCATGTAACCGTGTTTTGCAATCAGCTTGATTGTCTTTTCATGAAGAAGGTCCCGCCCGTCCACAAATACCTTTCTGCCGGGATAAAGCCGGTATATCAGGTAGCCGCCGAAGGGATGCGAGTTGAACATCTTTCCCGTTAGCCCGGTCTTTTCCACAAAGTCAACGGCAGAAACCGGAAAGGCGCGGGGAGCCGTTTCAAATTTGATTCTTTGAGGTTGGGTAAAAACCGCCGCAAGCGCGATAACGCCCATTAATAAAGCTGCGGCGGGGAAGGGCAAGGTGAAAGAAAGTTTTTTCCCGCTACCCCACACCGACGCGGCGGCGGCGATAATCGTAATTGTGAAAAACGGTACGCCTCTAAGGCTGGTGAACGCCAAGTAGGCCAGGCCAGCGGCAAGAATCCAGAGATAAGGCTTGGCATGTCTTATCCTTATCAAAAATAGCAGGCCAAAAATGTAAGCCGCCAGCCAAAAGACGAGCGTCTGCGCATCTTCCAATATTCCGGCCGGGGGCATGTGCTCGATATTCGTTACGGCCATTGCGGATTTGAACGCCAGGTATTTGAACGAGTACAGGTAAACCTGATGAAAGTTCGGATTAATAAGCCCGAAGACGGCGCTGGCGGCAAGAACGAAAAGAAAGCCTTTGGAATCTTTACGCTCGACAACGCTCGATATCAAAAAAGAGGCGAGCAGTATTATTCCGAAAATGACGCCCGCATGAAGATTGGCCCACACGGCAAAAAGTATGGGAATCGGCCACCAGTCCCTGAAATTTATTTTTTCCTTTTCGTATAGGATCGTGAGCGCGGCGAAGAGGAGAGCGAATAAAATAAACGAAGCAAGGGAAGGGCGCAGGAAAAATCTAATCCTTACGGCGGAAAGGGCCAGCACAGTGAGCGTGGCGGCGATATTCGGGGCGGTATGGATGCGCAAAAGGCGATAGACGGAAAAACCGAGGATACCGATTAGGAGTCCGCGATAAATAATGAGTCCGTTTATGCCGAAGAACTTATTTACGGCGAAAAGCGGAATATCAAAAAGCCAGTTGTGGTAAATCCATCTCCTTCCCTCCGCCGTGTAGCTGAAAGGGTCCGTGGATGGAAAAGCCATATTTTCCAGAACCCACTGCCCGGACCTCAGGTGCCACCAGAGGTCGTTGGAAACTAAATGAAAGATGCCAAGCCCGAATGAAAGTACCGCCATTAACAGCACAGCATATCTGCCGTTTTCAGTCATTTTAAGATTCTAAACGAAATTTTAACGATATGTAATTGCCGAACCAAAACCGCCCACGCTTAAACGGCATGGCGATTTTCATTAACCCATGCGTGCGGGGCGGCAAACCCCGTGTTCCAGGCAATGCGCTTTAAGTTAAGATATATGGAAATGGAATACCGCAAACTGGGAAGCTCCGGCATAGATGTCTCCGTTATCGCTTTTGGCGCGTGGGGGATAGGCGGTTACCCGTTTTGGGAAACGAAAGGGGATAAGGCGTCCGTTGAAGCGCTTGACGCCTCGCTGGACGAAGGCATAAATTTCTTCGATACGGCTCCCGTTTACGGTTTCGGCCACAGCGAAAAAATTATCGGCAA
>JAZFVB010000007.1:0-4512 GCA_036447515.1 Nitrospinota bacterium | reverse complement strand
TTCCTGTCCAGGCGTCAACATGATCAGTTTTCCATGCCGGTTTGGTACGACAGGCAGGTTTGGTAAAAGTTTCTCATCTCCGCAAGCGAGCCGTTGTTTTTTTCCGTGAACATAACTCCCAAAAATGCTTTTCGGTTGGACAACTTTATACTCTTAACGCTGCACAAAATCGATACCGTCTTCGCGGTGCCGGGCAACGGAAAAGAGATTTCCACCTCGCTGTCCTTGGCGACCCCTCCCAGCGTGTCGGTTGCAACCAGCGCACCGCTTTTGGAAAGATCCAATATGGCTCCGCCGGAAGACGAAGAATCGCCGCCAATGGCAAAACTTATGGGAATTGTCATTTTGACGCGCGGGCTGTTCCTGAGGTCAAACATGGTAATGGATCTAGGATACTCGATAACCAGCAAGGGGGGGGACGAGTGGTTTCTTAAAATAAAGGCTTTAAAACCGTACATCTTTCCTTTTAACATGAAACGAACGGTCAGACGGGAATTGAAATCCAGACTTGGCATTTTGTCGCCTGCGCGGGGCACGTCAACCAATACGTATTTACCGAAAAGGGCGCCCCTCATCACGGAATGATATTTACGATCCTTCGACTCCATAATAATCGGCTCTCCGATCGGGAACTTCGACTCGAAAGAAGAATCGAATTCAATCGATGAATGCCTTATATGCCTGTTGTCTTCTTTAGCGCCCATAAATTTACTTTAATGATTTATGCTCAACTTCTTTTAACATTTCAATATATCCCCATCTGCCATTTTAGTAAAAAATCATTTCCAATTCAAATATAAAAACTACTGATATATAAAGCAATGAATAGAAATCATGTTAATAACAATTTCCGGGCGGATAGCGTAAGCGTAATGTTTTATACCATTTGGATGAAAGGCAATAAAAAGACGTTGCAAAAGAGATCTTTGTAGTCGGTATCAAGCCCTTTTTGAGTGTCGATATAGACATTTTTCCGGCCTGACTTAATATTTTTTTATTGTTTTCCCGTTGCTGACTTTCAGCCGGTTGGTTTGGTATGGAACGGGTTTTCCACCCACCCGCAGTTAAAGTCGCTGAAGAAGATGCCCACCCTAATTTGGTTAATTTTAGCTTTTTTTGCTATAATTATAATATAATTCGGTGTTTTAATACTAATAGTTGTATTTAATTAATTTATGCGCTTGATTTGTCCTACTCCTTTAATTAGAATTAATCCAAATGTTTAATCACAATGTTAGAAGGGGTTGTGTGCTCATATGCGCTCTAGTGATTTTTCTTTCAACGAATGTTTTTGCCGTATCTTCTAACTCTATTGCTCCCAGTCTTAATTTATCATCTTTTGAGCTTTCACATTTAAAAGAGAACGTATCTTTTCCGCGGCCTGAAGGCTTAAAACCGAACGTCAATTTCTGGCTGGATGTTTATACCAAGTACCATGATAACGAGGCTGTGATTCATGACAGCCGGAATCTTGATATACGGTACGAGGTTGTAGACCTTAATTTCGTCCTTGGGACCAAGGCTTCGTGGAGGACGAAAAACCGCTTTCTGGAAAAAAGGAGAAAGCACTTTGCCAGGATACTGAAAAAACTTAGCAGGCGCGCGGGGAAATGCAAAACCGCTGAGGAATGCGGGGTCGCCGCGCTATTCGGCCCGGATGCAACATCAAAAAGATTCAAAAAGGCTTCCCGCTCGGTTCGTACGCAGTTCGGCCTGGCGGACAGGTTCCGCCGGGGGATCGAAGTCAGCGGAATTTACATTGAAAAAATGCGGAATATCTTTACTTCATACGGTTTGCCGCTGGAATTGCTTGTGCTTCCCCACGTGGAATCTTCGTTCAACGTAAAGGCTTATTCCAAGTACGGAGCCGCGGGGATTTGGCAGTTTACCCGAAGTACCGGAAGGCGTTTTATGAAGATAAACTATTCAATCGACGAAAGGCGCGACCCCATAATTTCAACCCATGCCGCGGCCAAGCTCCTTAAACGCAACTTCAAGGACCTAAAGAGCTGGCCCCTTGCAATCACCGCCTACAATCATGGCAGACGGGGAATGATGCGCGCCAAAAAGAAGCAGGGCGACGACATCGTTCAGATTGTTGAAAAGTACAAGAGCAGAACCTTCGGGTTTGCATCCAGGAATTTTTACGCCGAATTCATTGCCGCACTCATGATTATGGAAGACCCCGTCAGATACTTCGGATACCTGGAATACAAAGAACCGATTAGCTATGAGGAAGTAAAACTCGACCACTTCCTCCCGGTGGGTGTCTTTGCGAAACACTTTGATTACGACAAAGCCGAAATAGCCGCTCTGAATCCGGCGCTTCGGCCATCGATTTGGAAAGGCACGCGGCGGATACCTAAAGGCTATAAACTGAAGGTTCCTTACGGCACCGCGCAGAAGTTTGAAACCATTTACTCCAAGCTTCCCTCGAACATGCGCTTTAAGGGACAGGTTAGGCCGGACTGGTACAGCGTAAAGAGGGGCGATTCGCTTTCGGTAATTGCAAGGCGCTTCCGCACTAGCGTCGCGGCCCTCCATGACCACAACGACATTGACAGCAGGAACACGATTTACGCCGGCCAGAAATTGCGCATTCCTAACGGGAAAAACCAAAAGGCAAAAAGAAAAATGACCGTCGCCCGAAAAGGCAAGACGGCGCAACGGGTGGATGTGAAAAAGAATATTCCCGCCATGAAAAAAGATGTGGGAACTCAACCGAAGATAGTGATGGCGTCGTTAGATAAAAAACGTGATAAAAAACCATCCGAGGAAAATGTAATGGAGTTAACGGTTTCTTCGGTAACCTTTTTTTCGGTACCGGTAGAGGCGCCGCCCCTTTCGATGTTCGAGTTCGGGGAAGCCGATAACGAATACGGCGTGTTGTACGTCCAGCCGGAGGAGACCCTGGGCCATTACTCACATTGGGCGGGCATTTCCACCATGGAGCTGAGACGCTTTAATGGATGGACGAGGCGCACGCGCATACATCTTGGGCAGTCGATAATGGTTCCGTTGCACAATGTAACAAAAAAGCGTTTCGAATCGCTGAGATACGAATACCAGTTGAGCATATTCGAGGACTTTTTCGCGGCGTACAGCGTGGACAGGGTGGAAACAGTATCGGTGCGGAAGGGGCAGTCTTTGTGGACATTGAGCAATGAAGATTATGACGTTCCGCTGTGGCTGGTAAGGCTTTACAATCAGGGCCGGCCGCTGGAGAATCTTATACCGGGGCAGGAGATAAGGATTCCTATCGTCAAAACAAGGGATTCATAATATAAAGGAACGTAAATGATATTTGATTCATTATTCGGTTTGTTCTCAAGCGATCTGGCAATAGACCTCGGCACCGCAAATACGCTTGTTTTCGTAAAGGGCAAGGGCATAGTCCTGCGCGAGCCGTCAGTGGTGGCCGTGCACGCGGAAAGCAAAAGGGTGCTGGCCGTCGGCGGCGAGGCAAAGAATATGCTTGGGCGGACGCCCGGTTCGATAATAGCCATGAGACCGATGAAGGACGGCGTTATAGCCAGCTTCGAATATACCGAGGCGATGATCCGTTATTTCATCCACAAGGTGCATAACAGGAAAACTCTCGTTATGCCAAACGTCATAATCGCGGTTCCATCCGGCATTACGCAGGTGGAAAAAAGGGCGGTGCGCGATTCGGCGCTTAGCGCCGGCGCAAGGCAGGTTTTCCTGATAGAGGAACCGATGGCGGCGGCAATCGGCGTGGGACTGCCGATTGAAAGTCCGTCCGGAAACATGATTCTGGATATAGGCGGCGGAACAACCGAAGTGGCGGTAATTTCCCTTTCGGGCGTCGTTTACTCCAAGTCCGTGCGCGTGGCCGGCGACGAGGTGGACGAAGCGATAGTCCACTACATTAAGCGCAAATACAACCTCCTGATAGGCGAGCGAATGGCGGAAGAGGTAAAGATAAACATAGGTTCGGCCTACCCCCTTGAAGAGCCAAAGTCGATGGAAGTAAAAGGCCGCGACCTTGTGGCCGGTATCCCAAAAGTACTGCGCATAAGCGACGAGGAGATACGCGAAGCGATTAGCGAAGTGATCAACACCATTGTCGATACTGTAAAGACGGCTCTCGAACGCACACCCCCGGAGTTGGCGGCGGACATCGTGGACAAGGGCATCGTCCTTGCCGGCGGGGGCGGTCTCCTTATGGGACTGGATATGTTGTTGCGCGAACAGACCGGATTGCCAATCATAGTCGCCGAAGACCCCCTATCGGCCGTGGCGCTGGGAACCGGCAAGACGCTTGAGGAACCCGAACTACTTAAACGCGTTGCCATTTGATTTCTTTATAGTTTAAAGGGCTTTCGCTGGGAACCCTTAGCATGAAAGAGCTTTTAAAAAAATACGAAAACATAATTCTGCTTTTGGCCCTTTTCCTGTTGGCTTCCGCTCTTTTGGTAAGCAACGTTGACAAGGATGCAGAACCTAACTTTCTTGAACGCGCGGTTCTTACCGTTTTCACGCCTATCCAAA
>JAZFVB010000006.1:0-8440 GCA_036447515.1 Nitrospinota bacterium | reverse complement strand
TCAGGCGACGGCTGTGCCTCCTTCCAGTTTTTGTCGTACGTGATTATTTGCGGCGCGAAGATTTTTGGAACTTTGGAAACCTTCCTTACCTTGTCCAGCCGCTTGGAAATAATGTCCATCACCCGCTCTTCCGTAAATTCGGATACGTCCACCGGTTCGCGCTTTGGCCTTTCAAGCGCTTCGTTCAGCGCCCGCGAAAGGTCCGCGCGCGACGGCTGCGCCCAACGCTGCCCGGCAAGGAAATAACAGTCCAGCGCATCGGGCGCGGGCACATTTACGAGACGGTAATCCAGCAGGCGGCTGTTCTTCGAGTTGAGGAAATCGCGCTGCCCGCCGAACCCCGTTGCGATAACGGGCAGGCCGGTAGATGCGGCCTCGAGATACGGCCTGCCGAACCCCTCGCCCCGCGTCGGAAGGACATAGCAGTCGGCCCGCAGGTACAGGCGTTCAAGCTCCCGCGCCGAAGGGCGTTTCCCGATAATTATTATGTTGCCGACGTCCACTCCGGTTTTTTTTACATCGGCTAAAAGAATACGAAAACCTTTTGCGGCATTTGCGGAACACTGAACCGCCCACTCAACGTCTTTCCTGCCTGAAAAGTTTTTTATGAATTCGGAAAACATCAGGTCGTATCCCTTCCTTAGGCTCAAGTCGAGGAAAACGGAAAGGAACCTGAAACTTTTCCCGCTTGCCCTTCCTTTTCTCCCTTTCCTGAGTTTTGCGGCGTGGGCGAAACGGGGATCGGCGATGTCCGGAACCACGTGGATTTTTGAAGGATCGACCCCGGCGTTCTTAAAAGTCCCGGCGTTGAACCGTGACGCCGCCCACACTTCGTCCATGGAGTTAAGGACGTCTACCCACAGGCGCGGAAGCGAATCCGATTCCAGCATTACGCGCGCGATATTTATCCTTCGCCCGTCCAGCCTGAAAAAGTGCGGGAAACCGCTGTGTATGACGACGTCTTCTTTTACGGGATGTTTTTTTAGGTGCGCGTCGTGCCGGAACGTAAAACTGAAACCTCGCCGCTTGAAAGCATTTGCAAACTGCTGGACGCCGTAGCCGTAGCCGGAATACTTCGGCCTGTACGAAAGATAACAAAAAGATTTCATGCGGCCCTAACCGGCAACGTTAGCCCTTAGCTCTGCAAGGATCCGCGCGGCCTTCCGATGGCCGGGCGAAAAGATGAGCGCCTTTTCAAAAAAATATTCCGCAAAGTACCAGATTTCCTTTTCCGCGTATATCTCGCCGAGATGGAAAAGAGCCGCCGCCATGCGCGAACCGTCATTTTCTCCCGGCGTCTCGACAGCCTTAAGGTAATACCGGGCGGCGTTATTAAGCGCGCCGATTTGTTGATGGCAGTACGCAAGATGGTAAAAGGCGTTGAAATCGCTTTTATCGGCAACCGACTTCTTGAAAGCCGAAATCGCGCTTTTGTAGTCTTTCAGCAAAAGACGTTTCATCCCTTCTTCGTAATCCGAAAGGCCGGAAGACGCGCCTTCTTCTATAAAGTTTGCGCGGGCCTTTTCGCTTTCATCGCGTCCGCGCGGGTCCATGTGATGTATCACCGTGGCGTTCGGAAATATTTTTAACGAAAAGCCGATGTCCGTCGCGCGGTGGCAGAAATCGACGTCGTCGTGCTGGTAGTTGCGGCGGTTTTCGTCGAACTTTACCGCCTTCCACACCTTCGCCCTCATCATCATGAAGTAGCCGCTTATGTATGCGTCCGGATCGTCTTCGCCGTAATCCAGCGGCACCGGCGCGGCGAGCGGGTTGCCCCTTTCCATTTTCTGATAGTCCCAGCAGCGGCGGCCATCCGGCAGAAGACCTTTGCATCCGGCAAGGTCGAAATCGTTTTCTCTTTTTATCTTTTCGTACCAGTCCGGTGCGAACTCCACGTCGTCGTCGAGGATTATTATCGTATCGAAACGGGCTCGCGCCGCGGCGAAGTTCCGCATCTTGCACACCTCGGCGTTTTCCGCCCATTCCTTTTTTTCAAAAAAACGAATTCTCGGATCTTCGCGGTAATTGCCGCACACGATTATTTCGTACGAAGGAACATTTTGCGAGGCGATACTCCGTATCAACGTTTCCATCATATCGAAACGCTGTCCGCCCGTTATGATGCAAAACGATATGCCGGATTCGCGTTCCATATCCTCATTCATCGCGGCGATCCACCAATAGCCCCGCCGTTTTGCGTCCGGCCAAATAGGCGTGATCCATGTTTCCTTCTTCGTACCGCCAGCCGCCGAACCTTCCGATTGAATATATGGATTGCTTTTTCAGCCAAGGGTGTATGGTTTTAAGCGCCGCGTCGCGTTTCAGGGTCGGTATCGGATACAGGTACGGAAGCCTGATCTTCCAGCGCGTGGCGATAAGGTTCCTGTCGCTTTTGCGCAGGATGCCCTCGTTTATAAGGGCGTCTATCGTCCTGTCGGCAATATCGGCTCCATTGACCGATGCCACCGATGATCCCGTCGATATTTCGCAAAGGAGCGAAGTCTGCCTTTTGGGATCGGGCACGTTGCATGGCGAGTAGTTTGAAAAATACGTAACGCGGTAAAAGGGAGTTTTTTCATTCGGAAAATATACCCAGCAGCGTTTCGTCCTTATCTTGCGGTTAACGCCGATTCCCACCATCCAGCCGCTGTTGGAGCAAAGGCTTTTGGCGGCTTCAACGACTTCGGGCGGCGCTCCGGATATGATTTTAGTTACAAGCCTGTCGAGCGGCGCGGCGGTTATCATTTTTTTGTATTTTATTTTCGCGCCGTCCTTAAATCGGACGATCTTTTTTTCCGGGTCTATCTCCACCGCCTCTTTACGGAAATTTATCTTTTTGGCAAAAGGTTCGGCGATTTTTTTAAAGAGTCCGCCCGTGCCCCCTTTAAGCGGAAAAACGAACGTCGCGTTAGGCCCCCACCGCGTCTCGTCCCTTCCATTGCGCAAGGCGCCGAGAACGGATTTCAACGGCGGAAGCGATACCCTGCCGTCTATCCATCCGAAACCGATACCGCTAAGCGGATACGCCCAGAGTTTTTTGTTGTAAGGAACCATGAAGTGTTTTGCCAGGCCGCCGCCAAGCGTATGGCCTATCCACTCTTCGAAATCGGCAGGTTTCCCGTTTGACGACGCGGCCTTCTTCATCCCTTCCAGGCATTCCCTTGAAACTTTTACCGGCAGTCGGTGTATGTTATTTTGCACGGGAAACGGGATAAACCTTCGTTTCATCTTTACGAAGCTGTCCCTTATATGGGTGAGTGCGCCGCCTCCCAGCGCGTTTTTCACGGCGGAATTAAAGATGCGGCTTTTTGAAAAAATAACGTGCCCGCCAAGGTCCCAGGTGAACCCGTTCCTGTCCACCCTGCTGGAGGCAAGTCCGCCAACGCGGTTTGAAGCTTCAAATATTTCCCAGGCAACTCCGGTTTGCCCGGAAAGTTCGGCGCCCGCGCCCAGCCCGGCGGGCCCCGCGCCGATGACGGCTATATCGACTTTTTTTATCTTAACCCCCCGGTAATCATACGTTAACCCCATCCTTTATTATCGGAATATACGCCTAATTGTTTATCATAAATCAAATTCTTCACCGTGTGGTTTTAATCGTCCTTGGCCGAGGGTCCATAAAAGTTTTTGCTTCCATTTTTCCATCTTTCAATGCCAGCACTATTTCGCCGTCGTTCATCGTGGAAAGGATCGTTATCCCCCTTTTTTCCAGCCGCCTTAAAACCACTATTGACGGATGCCGCCACCTGTTCAGCCTTCCGGCGTTGATGATTGCCGCCGACGGCCCTACCGCGTTCAAGAAGCGCGCGCCGCTTGAAGTCCTGCTGCCGTGGTGCGCCACTTTCAAAACGTCGGCTTTTACGTCCGCGTTTTCTTCCAGCAGATATTTCTCCGCTTCCTTTTCCATGTCGCTCGCTAACAGGATTTTTAAACCTTCCGCTTCAAGCATTATCGCCATAGAGGAATCATTAACGGAGGCGTCGGGATGCGATTCGGCGAACTTCCCGGACGGATGCACTACCTTGAAGCGGTTGGCGTCTCCATTTTTTGCCCTTTCGGTAAAGACGTTCATGCCCGCGCGGAGTACGGAATACGGTATCCTTTTTTCGATTGCGATTTTACGCACTTCTTCCAACGCGAAATTGTGTTCGGTCTGTCCGTTGTCGAAAAACCTTTTTACCTTCATCCTTTTCAGGATTGTCGCAATCCCGCCGACGTGATCGGCGTCGCCGTGCGTGGCTATTACGGCGTCGAGGCTGCGCACCCCCAGCCTGCGAAGGGCGGGTAGGATTATGTAATCCCCCGCGTCGCCGCGCCCCCAGTCCGGGCCGCCGTCTATTAGGACGTTTTTTCCGTCTTTAAGCATCACAAGCGCCGATTCGCCCTGTCCCACGTCGAGAAAGTGCACTTCCGTCGCCGAGCGCGCATACGGCCAGTAAAAGGCGGCAATCGCGGTAATTGCGAGGCAGGCGAACCCGAAAGCAATGCGCCCCCCTAAACGACGCCAATTGAAAATTGCAAGAAGCGTTGCGTAGTAAAAAAGGATGAGCGGCAAAGAGGGCGCGGGGCCGGAAAAGGACAGGAAGTTTATTTTAGAAAAGAACGCGGCCACCGCGTCGATGCCGCCAAGCGTTATGATTGCGGGCCACGCGGCGGCGCTTCCGAGTGCGGGTGAAATTACGTCGAGCATCGCGCCGAAAAGAGTTGACGGTATGGCTATGGCCGCCATAGGAAGCGCGACGACGTTGGCAATGAAACCGCCGAAATGCACCTCATGGAAAATCGACATAATGGCCGGGGCGCCCATTACGATAATCGCAACCGTTATTTTTACCGTTCCGAATGCGAAATCCCAAAGGCGCTTGAGCGGCGTTTTCACCGCCAGTTTTTCAAGCGGGTCTTTATCGACGTCTTCTTGCATACTTTCATATGCCACGAAAAAGATGATCGACAGAACCGCCAGGTACGAAAGGATGAACGACGCCGTGAAGAGGGCCGTCGGATCGATAAGGAGTATGATTATGGCCGACACCGCCAGCGCGTTAAGGACGTCCTTTTCCCTCTTTAAAAGGACGGCCAGGAAGTAAATCCCAACCATTATTCCGGCGCGAAGGGCCGATACGCGCATCCCCGTGGAAAGGACGAACAATATAATTACGATGTCGGCAAGGATGGCGGCTGGCTTCCTGTGAAAACCGCTTTCGGCATAAGAACGCCTGAAAAACCAAAAAAAGTAAAAGAGCAAAACGTTCAGGATCAGGTAAAAGAGGCCGCTGATAAATCCCACGTGCAGTCCCGAAATTGCCAGCAGGTGCGCGATGCCGGATACGGCAAACCGCCGCCGCGTATCCGAGTCTATGCCGCCGGTTATGCCAACCGTCATCGAAGCGGCTATCGGCGCAATTTTTTGGGGGAAGTTTTTATCTATGTAGCCTTTAACGCGCCTTCGAACCACCTCCCCGCCGCGGCGCGGGTTTATGAGCGAGCCTTTTTGCAAAAGGCGTATCTTCTTTTCGGTGGCCGCCGCGCTTACGCCTATTCCCTTGTCTTTCATGAACCGCTCGTAATCGAAGCCGCCGAAGTTCCGCGAGCCCATTATCGGTTTTATGCGCACGCCGTTGATTTCCAACCTGTCGCCGGGCAGGGGAGGCTTTTTGCCGGCGTAAAGATTGACCGCCACCAGACCCGTTACACGCCGTTCGTTCCCGTCTTTCGTTACCAGCCGCCGGGCGTCCAGTGTGAAGCGGTAGCCGTCCGGGAAGAACCGTATAGGGGTTTTTACGATGCCTTCCAGTTTTACCTTGCTGGCGGGCGCGAAATTGCGGATGTGGTCTTCCACGTCGAATACGCGCTCCGCCCTGTCTATCGAAAAGAGTCCGATAACGACGAATACCGCTATCAGCGGCCTGTACTTTAAAGGCATCGTGGAGGAGGTTATTAAGGGAATAACGACGATCATCGAAAGGAGGAACGAAAGGGCGAAAAGTTCTTCCCAGCGGCCTATGAGGATTCCCGCCATAATGGCGATAGCGAAGTCAACCGGCGGCGTGCGGTAAAGGGAGATTCCCATAATGGAGGATTTTAGCCCGTATCGAGCTACATTAAAGAAAAAAACGTTATTATAACGCTGTAAATGGTTGACTTGAGGGCATGAACGGGATTATAAATAATTGGTAACAGTGAACACGAACCGGTTGAATTTTCCTTTTTTTAAGAGGTGCTGGAATGGCTATTAAAGTAGGTATTAACGGATTCGGAAGGATAGGGCGCAACATCCTCCGCGCGGCCCTGCATGACAAAGAACTCGAGTTTATTGCGGTAAACGATATTACGGATGCCGCCACGCTTGGGCATCTTTTAAAATACGACTCCGTTTTGGGGAACCTTACGGAAGACGTATCGGTGGAAGGCAATATGATTAAGGCCGCCGGCCGCACCGTTAAGGTAATCGCCGAGCGCGATCCGGCCAAACTTCCGTGGAAAGACTTGGGTGTCGATATAGTGATAGAGTCCACCGGCCTATTCACAAAACGCTCCGCCGCCGCAAAGCACCTCGATGCCGGCGCGAAGAAGGTCATCATCTCAGCCCCCGCAAAAGAAGAGGACATCACGGTAGTGCTGGGAGTCAACGAGGATAAGTACGATCCCGCAAAGCATCATGTTATATCCAACGCATCGTGCACCACTAACTGCCTTGCCCCGGTAGTCAAGGTGATAATGGAAAAGTTCGGCTTCATAAACGGCCAGATGACAACGATCCACTCGTACACCAACGACCAGAAGGTGCTGGACCTCCCGCACAAGGACTTGAGGCGCGCGCGTGCCGCCGCCCTTTCGATGATTCCAACCACTACCGGCGCGGCGAAGGCCGTCGGCCTTGTTCTGCCCGATATCGACGGCAAGCTGGACGGAATGGCGATGCGCGTCCCGACGCCGAACGTTTCGGTAGTCGATCTCGTATGCACCGTCGAAAAGGCCACGACCGCCGAGGAGCTTAACTCCGCGTTTAAAGCCGCCGCTTCCGGCGGGTTGAAAGGGATACTGGAGGTTTGCGACCTGCCTCTAGTCTCCAAGGATTTTGCAGGCAACCCCGTATCGTCAATCGTCGATTCGCTCTCCACTAAAGTGGTGGGCGGCACGCTGGTGAAAGTGCTTTCGTGGTACGACAACGAGTGGGGGTACTCCAACAGGGTGGTTGACCTCGTAAAGTATATCGCCTCCAAAGGTCTATGAAGGACAAACTCTGCCTGACCGACGTTGACGTAAAAGGCAAACGCTGCTTCGTGCGCGTCGATTACAACGTGCCGCTGGACGAGTTCAGGAACATCACGGACGACATCAGGATAAGGGCCTCGCTTCCTACCATCAACTACCTGATAGATCACGGGGCGAAAATCATCATAGCCTCCCATATGGGAAGGCCCAAGGGACGGCGCAACCCCGCGTTCAGCCTGGATGTGGTAAAGACGCGCCTGGCGCGCCTTTTAAGCCATGAGGTTCTATTCGTTGACGACTGCATAGGGCCGAAGGTTGAAAAGGCCGTTGCCGCACTTAAAGTCGGCGACGTGCTCCTCCTTGAAAACCTGCGATACTACAACGAAGAGCCGGCTAACGACCCGGAATTCTCCAAAAAGCTGGCCTCATGGGCCGATGTTTTCATTAACGACGCGTTTGCCACGGCGCACAGGGCGCATGCTTCCACCTACGGAATCACGAAATTCGTCGATGTATCCGCCTGCGGATTCCTTTTGAAAAAGGAAATAGATTATTTTAAACGCTCGGTTGAAAACCCTGCGCGCCCGGTCGTCGCCATAGTAGGCGGCTCGAAGACCTCCAGCAAAATCGGGCTTTTGGCAAACCTCCTCGACCACGTGGACAAGCTGATTGTTGCCGGAGGGCTGGCCTTTACATTCCTGAAGGCTCGCGGACTGGAAGTGGGGGAAAACATCGTGGATAACGAAATGATGGATTCGGTCATAAATATAATGGACAAAGCCCAGCAAAAGGGCGTCAAGTTTTATCTGCCGGTCGATTTCGTGATAGCCGAAAGGCTTGATCCGAGGGCGCAGACGAAAATCGTACCCGCCCAGGAACTTCCCGAAGACTGGACGGCGCCCGATATAGGCCCGGCCAGTGTGGCACTCTTCAAGGAAGTACTGCACGACGCCAAAACGATCATATGGAACGGCCCGATGGGCGTTTTCGAGATGGATCAGTTTTCAAGGGGAACGATGGCGATGGTCGACGCGGTGGCAAACGCTTACGCCCTTACAATCGTGGGCGGCGGCGACACGGACGTGGCGGTATCGCGCGCGGGGCTGGCCAGCAACATATCATTCATATCGACGGGCGGCGGGGCATTCCTCGAACTTTTGGAAGGCAAGGAGCTTCCGGCCATATCCGTGCTTACCGATAAAAAAACTGAAGTACGGTTCTGACA
>JAZFVB010000005.1:0-2553 GCA_036447515.1 Nitrospinota bacterium | reverse complement strand
TGGGGAACGACCTCCAAAAGCCGCTTATAGGGATAGTTTCGCGCCTGATAGAGCAAAAGGGGTTCGACATTGTGGCCGCGGCAAGCGAAAAAATAATGAAAGACGATTTTTACCTTGCCGCCCTCGGAACCGGCCAGCCGGAATACGAGCGTTTTTTATCGGGGCTGGGTAAAAAGTTTCCGGGGCGCGTTTCCGTTAAAATCGGTTACGACGACGCGATGGCGCACAGGATAACCGCCGCAAGCGACATATTCCTCATGCCGTCCCGTTTCGAGCCGTGCGGCCTTAACCAGATGTATTCGCTGCGGTACGGCACGATTCCGCTGGTTCGCGCTACCGGCGGCCTGAACGATACGATAACCGGCTGGAACGCCAAAAGAAAATCGGGCAACGGCTTCGTGTTCAAAAAGCCGTCTCCCAATGCGCTTGCAATGACGCTTAAAAAAGCCTTAAGGACGTTTGCCGACAAAAGGCAGTGGACGCGCCTGACGGACAACGCAATGGCCGGTGATTATTCATGGAAGAAATCGGCAAAACTCTATTTACAACTCTATAAAAAAGTCTTACCTTAGAAATTATCAGGTTGCTGAAAAGGCAACCTGTTAGAAGATCGGGAGATTCTTATCATGGGTAGTGCTGTTCGTCAGCCGGCGGTTGCCGGCACATTTTATCCAGCGGACGAAAACGAGCTTATGGGCGAGGTGCGGGGCTATATCGAAAAAGCCCGACAGGACGCGCCGGATGTGCCAGGCGCCATGAACGCCATGGCGGTTATCGCGCCGCACGCGGGCTATTTCTACTCCGGCCACGTAGCCGGGGCGGTATTTTCATCCGTTAACGTTCCCGACACGGTGATTATCGTCGGCCCTAACCACCGGGGACTGGGCGCGCCGGGCGCGGTTGACGATTCGACCGCGTGGAACTTTCCTTTCGGCGACGTGGAGGTGGACGCCCGACTTTCCGAAATGCTCGTAAGCGGATGCGAAAAGCTGGAATACGATTCGGCGGCGCACGCCATCGAACATTCGCTGGAGGTAATGGCTCCGTTCCTATTTGCGCGCAATAAAAAAGTCTCAATCGCGGCGATCTGCATCGGAACCCATAACGAAAAGGCCCTCGAATGCATAGGAAAATCCGTTGCGCTGGCGCAGGAAAAAACCGGGGCCTTGGTAGTGGCAAGCACCGACATGACCCACTACGTACCGGACGAGGTGGCAAGGGAAAGGGACAGGGCCTCGATAGAGCTGATCGAAAAGATGGACGAAAAGGCCTTGCTTGAAAAGGTGAAGCGCGACAACAGCCTTTGCGGGGCCGGGGCCGTGGCCGTTGCGCTTGCCGCCGCAAGGGAAAACGGATGCAAGCGCGCAAAGCTCGTCCGCTACGCCACGTCCGGCGACGTATCGGGAGAAAGAGATTCCGTGGTTGGCTACGCCGGGTTTACGATTGACGGAGGTTAATGATCGCCGATATCCCGTAAATAAGGAGAAGCGCGCCCAGAACCCAGTTGAGCGTGCCGCCGGTTTTGATGCCGGCAAATAAAAATGCGGCGCCCGCCGCAATCAGCAAAGTGGAAACGGCAAAGGCGGTGAGCCTGCCGCCGAGTATTTTCATTCGGCCCGACGTAATCCTCCACTTAAGTGTCAGGATAACCCGCCTGAAGTAATTTGCGTAGGCCGCAACGAAGCCCCTTACGGAGTTTTCGGGATAGACGAGGGGTTTGCGGCAATACATGCAGTGCGTGTCTTCCGGCCTGTTGGGACATCCGCACTTGGGGCATTCTACGTCGATTGTACGGCTGTCCGTACCGTCGCGGTGGCCTCCTCCTTGGCTTTGGCTCATGACACCATTAACGTTATCACGCGCCTGATCAGTTGTAAACCGATTCGTTTTCTTCGCCCCCCCTTGGGCTCGGCGGAAAGGCTTCTCTCCAGATTTTCGAGAAAGTTCGCAAGGTCGGGTATCGAGCGCGGCGCGCGTTCAAGGACGTAATCGAGCGCCCCGGGCGTGAGGTTCAGCTGGACGTCTTCCGCGAGTTTTTTCAATATTTTTTTTCTGTCCCTTTCGGCCGGTTTTTTCAGCCTTGTCACCATTCCGGAAAGGAGCCTGCTCGAAAGGTAATCGGGCAGAAAGGGGGATGATACAGGCGTCGGCGACCGCCGCATGGCAAATGCCAAAAAGCCCCCTTTTTGCGTGACCGCGTTAAAAAGGTGAAAAACGGCGTCATAAATTTCGGGCGTGCCGCGCGCCGCGTCGAGGTCGTCCAGACAGACGAGTTTTTTATCGTAAAGCTTTTTAAGTTCGGCCTTTGCTTTTTTTATATTTACGGAAAATCCGCTCTCCGAGAATCCGCTCATTGAAAGATACGCCGCGCTTTTTTTCGGACGCCACGCGTAAAAGACGCCTTTAAGGAGGTGCGTCTTTCCGGTAGAAGAAGAGCCGGTAATAACGAGAGACTGGCCGCTCTTTTTATAAAGGAAATCGGCGGCGGCGCAAAGCGCAAGGCGGTTGGCCTTTCCCCCAACGAACCTTTCCATGCGGTAAAGGACGCTTTCG
>JAZFVB010000004.1:0-3882 GCA_036447515.1 Nitrospinota bacterium | reverse complement strand
GCTGGCTTTTTCCTTCTTTTCGGCGATGTGGGCTATCATCCCCACGCTGGCCATGTTAACGAAATACCTGTCGGTAAGCGACGGGTCTTCGAAGCGGATGTGCCCCACGTCCACGAACCTCGGATCGCAGTCTGCCGCATGTTCCATCCAGCTTTTGGGCCTTTTTTGATTTGTAACGGAGGAGTAGTAGTCGCACCCGCTCCCCGCGTAGGCGACGGCGAGTTCCGCATCGCTGTTTATCGGTTCGCCGTCTTCAAAAAAGCCGTTGACGATAGTGTTCACCGTGCCGTCGCCGCCGACCGCGACTATCCTGTCTATACCGTTCTTCAGGAACGCCCTGGTCATTTGCACCGCTTCCTTCCGGCTGCCCGGCAAAACGTAATCGAAAGAGCCTATGGCGTTGGTAAAATACCGCTGCATTTCCACGATATCCCTTGTTCCGGTTCCGCTGCCTGTATGCGCGTTTATTATGAATTTGTATTTCATGCCGATATTCTATTCCACTTTTACGCTTTTTCCGCCTTTGAAGCATATAAGGACGCCTTTATTATCATTCATAAGAAGGCCATAGGCGACATCAGCGGCAGGAAGCATGAAATAGAATCGGGCGTGTCGGCGGGTGCGCAAACGATATCGATTCCCTTTGTCGTGGGCGCGGGCTACAGGTTTTCGGTGGAATTCACCTTCGAATAAGCATGCTTTGTCTGAAAGAAAAAGGCCCGTCTTTTTAAAGCCCGGGCCTTTTTAATAGTCCGTCGTTTGGTTGCTTAACTCAGTACCGCGTCCTTGCAGGCCTTGGCTATGCGGAACTTGCACACCCTTTTGGCTGGAATTTTAATGGTCTCTCCGGTCGCCGGGTTGCGGCCCATTCTGGCCTTGCGGTTTACAAGGACGAGTTTGCCCAGTCCGGGAACCGTAAAACCGTTTTTAGCCTGTTTATAAGCAAGCCCAACGAGGCTGTCTACGAACTCCCCAGCCTGTTTCTTGGATATGCCGTTTTCTTCAGCCAGGTGGGCTAGAGTTTGGCTCTTGGTAAACGCTTTTTTTCCCATATGATTTCCCTTTTTAAAAATTAATAATTAAAACCCCTGTTTATAACGTCCTTTATAGTAATGGAAAAAAGTGGAAAATGGAATCATATTTTTTAAATTTATTTGCGGCTGATTTATATCGGTTTCTTAACCCCTTGCGTTTTAGGCGGAAAGCCTGCTTGCTTTCATTTCCCATATTCGTCTAATTAAGTAGATTAGGAGATATTAGCATGTTCAAACGTATATTCATTATTATAGGTATTGCGGGTCTACTTGGCCTTGCGGTTGTCAAGATACCGAATCCGGTAGGGGCCTACGCGATTGCCGAGGCCAAGGCTGCGGGGTATATTGAGTACTCCCCCAGGGGGGCCTACGACCTTGCCAAGTTCATCTGCACCCAATGTCATACGGAGGAACGGATAAAACTTTACTGCGCCAGATGCGGCCCGCCTTTCATTACGGTTATCCCGCATATGCAGGTGTTTATACATAATTACAGGCAGGAAAAGCCTGAACTGGAATTCGTCGGCATAACGGAGCCTCAGGGCGTGGCCATAGTCCAGGTATGGAACGCGCTTGTGGGGAACTGGGAGGGCGATTTCCGTTCGCAGGATATTCATAAACTGATAGGCAATTACGACCTCCTGTGGGAGCTTTACAACACTCCGATTGACGAAAGGCCGATAGAAGCCGCCCTTTTAGGCAGGGAAGACCTGAAGATGGGATACTTGCAGGACCAGAAGGTGCTTCAGCAAAACCTCGGCAAACCCGAAAACAACCCGGGCGGAGAGGTGGTCGACCCGAAAAATACCGTGGCCCCGAACCGGCTAAACAACCCATGCAGCCGATAGCGAGTCCCGCTGAAACGGAAGACGATATAAACGAACGCTCCGGCGCGGAAACCAAACCCCATTCTCCCAACAGGATGAACAGGATCATCCTGTTGGTGGTGGCGTCAATCCTGCTTAACGCGGTTTACAGCCACTCGGTAGCGGGAAAAGGGATAAACGACCTCCTTGAGGTGGGCGACAGCTTTTCCGATTTCTCCCTTGAAACGCTAAATCACGGCACGGTAGGCCTTGATTACTTTGCCGGAAATCCCGCGATGTTTTTCTTTTATGCGGACTGGTGCCCGTGTTCGCACCAGTCCATCGGATGGATAAAAAAGGCAAGGGCCGATTACGGCGCGGCGGGGCTTAACGTCATGGGCATAGGGATTCAGGATAAGGAGAAGAACCTTGAAAGGTTCGCGAAGGGCTACAAACTTTCGTTCCCCGTGGCCGTAAAGAACGGACAAAGCCTTGCGCGAAGCGTGGGAGTTAAAACGACGCCCACCACATTTTTCGTCGGCCCGGACGGCGTAATTCAATCGATATACGTCGGCAAGATAGAGAAGTACGAGCAGATAGCCGTAGGTCTTGGAAGCATAGTGGGAAACTCCGTGGGAATAAGTGTATCCGAAGCGGCCGGCCCGGTATCGGGTTAAAGACAGTTAATGACTTTAGGCCAGGCTTTTTACGGAGGCGTGCAGAGTTTTTTCTCGGAGTGGATATACTGCCTTTTGCAGATTATCCCCTTTTTCGTGGCCTTCATGGTTGGAGCGTTCGTTGGGGAACTGGACGGGAAGGAAGTCGGACTTAAGCGGCATGCCTTAAGGCTGGCCCTTATCGGGATAATACCCCTTGTGGGGTACACGTTGGTTTTTGTAAGCATGGGAACGTACACAACGTCGATAAGCAAGTTCCTTTTCAAAAGCCTCGACCTTGCGAACCAGTTCGGCGGCGTCGTGATGGGCCTTAGCGGCCTTTACTTCGTGGGACTCTTAACGATCAGGAATAAATCTGAAAGCTATTTATGGAACTTGAAGCTTGCATTCGGTTTTCTGCTGGGCATGGCGCTGGCGTTTGCTTACAAGCCGTGCGTAACCCCGGCGCTTACCGTGATATCAAACCTGAACGCGGTGGCAAAGACCTCCGGCATCGGCGCGGCGCTTCTCGTATTTTATACCTTCGGCACGTCGGCGGCCATATTCGCAACTGGGGCGGGGCTCGCCGCGATCTGCGCCAGCATCCGGTCGGCGCAGGCCAGGACTTTGATAAAAAAAGGAGCGGGCGTTGTTTTGTTGATAGCGTCGTTCCTTATCCTTACCGGCATGATGACGGACTACAAAAGCTTTCTGGTTGGAAGGTTCGCGCCCGACATAATTCAGACATCGCCTTCGGACAGCATCGAAAAAACCGGGCAAGAAAAGGTAAAATAGCAATATGAGCCTCAGGACATTATTATTAACGGCATTTTTGGTACTGCCTCTGGTGGCGAACGGCGCGGCGAACGGCGCGGAAAACAAGAACCTGGAAATCGGCCGAATGAAGATTACGGTAATGCCCGAATACGACACAAAGGAAGTGCTGGTAATACAGGAAGGTAAATTCGCAGACCTTACGGCGTTTCCGAGCGAGGTTACGTTCGGCCTGCCCGATAAGGTTACAAGACTTACCGACGCATGCAGCCTTTCGCCGGGAGGGCAGCACTTCTGCCAGATTTACGACATCAAAACCGGCGACAACGGCAAGTACGTGAATCTCATGCTTCCGTATTCGGATTTCTTCATCGACTACAAGTACGCGCCCTTTACCGCAAAGGAAAACTCTAAAAGGGAGTTCACATACGACGTCAACCCTTTCTACGACGTGAGGACTCTGGAGCTTCACGTGCAAAAGCCGTGGCGCGCGGAAAATTTCGAGGTAACGATTCCCGGGTCGAATTTGAAATACGAATCGGAAAAATACGAAAAAAAAGGATTCGAATACGCCAAGTACGTCTTTAAAAACGTAAAAGCCGACAATGTGAT
>JAZFVB010000003.1:0-7287 GCA_036447515.1 Nitrospinota bacterium | reverse complement strand
TCTTTTTGGAACAAAAAGGCGAAGTACGCAACGAGGTGGCCTTTCAAAGCGAGGAACTGGTCAACCAGGCTAACTGGGACGCGGGACACGGCGACTTTGACGACGGTTACGGGAAACTCGATACCGCCGAGACGGCGCTTGAGGCATCTTTACTGGGAATGGGCGTAAGCGAGGTTCCCCTTTATAAGCCTGTGGGTTCTGGCAAGAGCGAATAGTCCTGCGCGCGGCGCCGCGCGGTGAAGCCGGCGTCGTTTATCAGGCGGCGGATTTCCCTTTCATCCATTGAAAACGATACGCCCGCCGCGCGCACGACGTTTTCCTCCAGCATCGTCGATCCGAAATCGTTCGCGCCGAAATAGAGCGACATCTGCGCCACCTTCGCCCCCTGCGTAACCCACGACGCCTGCACGTTCGGCACGTTATCCAAAAAGATTCGGCTTACGGCCAGCGTCTTGATGTAGTCGTTGCAGCCGGGACTTTTTTTAACTTCATTTTCAAGCGCCGTGTTCTTCGGCTGGAAGGTCCACGGGATGAACGCCGTAAAGCCGCCGGTCTCGTCTTGCAGTTCGCGTATCTTTTCCAGATGCGCGATGCGGTCCTTTATCGTTTCAACATGGGCGAACATCATGGTCGCCGTTGTCTTTAGCCCCAACCGGTGCGCGGCGCGCATTACGCTTATCCATTCGTCCGCCGTGCATTTATTGGGGCTTATCCTTTTGCGTATCTCGTCAACGAGTATCTCCGCGCCTCCGCCGGGTATCGAGTCCAGCCCGGCATCGATGAGCCTTTGCAGGGTATCGTTTACCGAAAGGCCGGAGAGTTTTGAGATGTGTACGATTTCCGGCGGCGAAAAGGCGTGTAAGTGTATTTGAAAATCGTCTTTGATGCGCTTTAACAGGCGTTCGTAGTCCCCTATTTCCCACGACGGGTGGAGGCCGCCCTGCATGAGTATCTGAACGCCGCCGACGCTTTTTGTTTCCTCGATTTTTCTTTTCAGTTCTTCGTAGGGCAGTGTGTAGCCGCCATTGGAATCTGCAGACGCCGGTGAATCCGGATTTTTGTAAAAGGCGCAAAAGCGGCAGGCCGATACGCACAGGTTGGAATAATTTATGTTGCGGTCGATTATGTAGGTGACGGTTTTTTCGGGATGCAGGCGTTGCCTTGCCGCATCGGCTTGTTTTCCTATCGATATGAGGTCGCCGGAAGCGAAAAGCTCTTCGGCCCGCGCCGCCGTTATTCTATTGCTCATCGCCTCCAAGTTCTTTTGTTATTCCGGTTACTTCCACCAGTGTGATACCCATTTCGCCCGCTTCCTTTATGGTGAAAGACAAGTTGCCGATCTTTATCGTTTCGCCTTTTACCGGAATCGTTTCTAAAGAGTGGAGTATAAGGCCGGCCACGGTTTCGTAGTCGCCCAGCGGTATTTCCCATCCGTAGCGTTCATTGAGCATGTCAATTTCCACGACGGCGTCGAGTTCCCACCTGTTCGGCCCGATCTTTATTATCCGCTTGCCGCCGTTTTCCCTGTCGTATTCGTCTTCTATCTCGCCGAATATTTCCTCCACGAGGTCTTCCCTTGTCACTATTCCCACGGCGGCCGAGTATTCGTTTACGACCACGGCCATCTGCACGCCTGCCTGCTGCATTTCGGCAAGGAGGTCGTTTATTTTCTTGCTCTGGTAAACGTAAAAGGCGGGGCGTTCCAGGTCGCCGGCGTTTCTCGCGTCGGTTCCGTATCGAAGCACGTCGAAGCTGTTAATGATGCCGGTAATGTTGTAAATCTTATCTTTGTAAACCGGCATTCTGGAAAAGCCCGACTTGTGGAACTTATGCCTGACCGACTCGATGGTTTCCTTGTTCTCGGCCGCTCCGATATGAATGAGCGGCACCATGCACTGCTCCACCGTTGTTTTCTTGAAATCGAATATGCGGCGAATCATCTTCTTTTCTTCTGGATGCAGGTCGAACTTCTTTTCGCCCAAGACGAAAAAGCGCCTTATTTCGTCGTGAGATACCGTTTTTACGTCGTACCTTTCCTCGATGCCGAAAGCTCCAAGTGCCAGGCGCGCAATGCCCGACGTTATCCAAAGGACGGGAGAGAAAATTTTCTGCGCCGCCGTAAGGGGGTATATCGCGATGTAGGCTATACGGTCGGCCCAGTGGTGATAAAAGGCTTTCGGGAATATTTCGCCCAGCAGAAGCGTTACCGGGGTCATCACAAGTACGGCGAAGAAATCGGGGTCTTCCGGGTAAAACCCGGCGAAATAGGCGGTCATCAAAACGGTGCCCGCCACCACGAAGATGTTTGTTCCCATTGAAGTGGTTCCGTAAAGCCGCGCGGGAGATTTCAGCTGCAGTTCGAGCATCTTTGCGGCCCTGTTGCCCTGTTTAACGAGATGGTTCAGCTTGTGGCGGCTAAGCGATATGAAAGCGAGCTCTGCGCCGGAAAAGAAACCTTCCATCGCCACGCATACGGCGATCAGCATGAGGGTAGTGCCAAGCTCCATTATTCCTTTTCCCCTATTTTCCCTTTTTCTTCTTTATTCATTTCCGCGCGGTTTATTCTTATCAAAAGCTGAGAGATGGTCTGCCCCTTAATTTTTTTTACGGTAAACGTTATTCCGTTGTTGGTTACCGACTCTCCCCACCTCGGCATCCTGCCGAACAGATGGAAAGCGTATCCGCCCACGGTATCCACGTCCTCATGCCCTATTTCCGTCTTGAAGCGCTCGTTGAAGTCCTCCAGCGAAAGCCGCGCGTTTAACACGTACTCGCCCGTTTCCAGCTTTAATATTTGCTCTTCCTCTTTCATATCCGCCGGTTCGCCGACGACCTCTTCGAGTATATCTTCCAGCGTAACCAGCCCTTCCACGCCTCCGTACTCATCCAGGATGACGGCCATGTGGATTTTCTTTTTCTGGAACTCGCGCAACAACGCGTCTATTTTTTTTGTTGCCGGAATAAAGTACGCCTCCCGCAACAGGTCTTCGGGCGTCTCGGTCTTTTTTCCGCTGGCGGCAAGCAGGTCTTTTACGTAAAGGATGCCCTGTATGTGGTCTATCTCTTCTTTATAAACCGGTATGCGCGAATAGTTGGAAAGGACCGCGCGGCGCGATATTCCTGAAAAGCCTTCTTCCAGCGGGAGGGCGAAGATTTCCGTGCGCGGCGTCATTATGTCCGTAACCTGCGTGTCTCCAAGCTCGAAGACGTTTATTATCATCTCCTTTTCCTCGCTCTCTATTACGCCCCTGTCTTCGCCGTGTATCAGCATCGTTTTAAGCTCGTCCTCGGTGATTTGACCGGACTCTTCGCCCGGAGCCTTTCCGCCCGCGGCTTTAAGGAGGGTGTTGGTCACCCATGTAACCACCGCTTGAATGGGGTATGTGATCTTCGAAAAGGTCATAAGCGGTCTTGCGGTATAAAGAGAAAATTTTTCAGCATGGTTTAAGGCAAGCGTTTTAGGTATTGTATCGCCGAACACCAGAAGCATGAACGTTCCGAATCCTATTGCGATGGCGGTGGCGTAATCCTCGAAGAGGTTAAGCGAGATCACCGTTGCCACCGCCGCTATCGCCACGTTTATCGTTTCGTTTCCGATGTAGATGGTAACCAAAAGCCTTCGCGGGTTTTTAAGAAGCCCTGCAACCGCCCTTCCCGGGGCCCCGTTCTTTTCCCGCATGATGTCCACCTGCGCCTTGGAGAGCGAAAAGAGGGCTATTTCGATCCCCGAAAACAGGGCCGAAAGTAAAAGGAGCACAAAAAAGAGAATAAACCTGAGAACAAGCAATGCGTCCATTTAGGCTAACCGGGTTCCTCCATTTTTTCGCCGGCCTTTTTACTGCGCGCAAGGTAGGTGAGAATGGCCTTATGCGATATGAAATATGCCATCACGCCCGCGACGGATCCCACAAGCAGGCACCCGACTATAAAAGGCGCCGCGACGGCTTTAACAGCTTCAATGAGCGCATCCATGTTCATGTTTGTCCAGTCGATGTTATTGACTTGAGCCATGTCCATGTTCATTACGAAGAGTCCAACCCACAAGCTTCCTCCGTAAAGGAAGGCTATTGTCCAAGGATTGTTTATGAACGAAGCAACTAGCGCTATGCCGGGGTTCAGCCCGAAAATCCACGCTAAACCTAAGACCATAATCGTATGTATGCCTAAGATAGGGAAAAAGGCGAAGAAAACTCCCAGCGCTATCGCAAGGGCTATATCACGCGGATTTTCGCCCATGTGTATCACTTCTTTTATTTTATCAACGATCTTTTTGACTATGCGTTTGGGCATTTCAGTTATCCAGCTTTAATACGGTAATAGGGCCGGCTTTCGCGATTTCTTTTTCGAAGACCGGCTTGTCTCCCACAATCAGCATTACCATGGCGTCCGGGTGCAGGTATTTTTCTGCCGCCCTTTTGACGTCTTTCATTGTTACTTTTTGTATTCCCGTCCTGAAATATTCCAGCCAGCTTTTGGGCAGCCCGTGATATTCAACCCACACGTATTGCGAAACCACCTTCGCGGTATTGTCGAAACCGAAAATGAACCTGTTGACGATTGACTGTTTAGCAAGCACCAGCTCTTTTTCCGTTACTCCCTTTTCGATAACTTCCCGCATAATGCCGCGCGCGACTTCAATAAATTCCGCCGTCGTTTCGGCCTTGGTTTCCCCGCCGATCATGAAAAGCCCCCTTTGGTTTTCCCCGCCCATAAAGTACGACCACACGGAATAGGCCAGCCCGCGGTTTGAACGGATTTCCTGCATGAGGCGTGATGAAAATCCGCCGCCGCCCAGAACGAAATTCATGACCCTTACCGCAAAGTAATCCGGGTTTTTCCTGCTTACGCCGATATTGCCCAGGCGCAGGGCGCTTTGCGGTATTTTTTTGTCCACGACGTAGAAGCCGGGGTTTTCGACATTATCCGGCGTATTTGGAATTTGGGCGAACTTCTTTTTCGCCGGTTTGAAATCGGCAAAGAGTTTTTCGAACCGTTCTATCATGTCCTTTGAATCGAAATCGCCGCTTATTCCCACTATGAAACTTTCAGGCCCTACGTGGTCTTTGTAAAAACGTATGGTGTCCTCGCGGACGATCGATTTCACGGATTCCATTGTCGGCGACCTGCCGAACGGGTGGTTCGGGAGTATGGTTTTTGAGAACTCCCTGCCGACGATGCCGTTGGGTTCGTCGTTCTGTCTTCTTATCCCTTCAATCATGCGGTTCTTTGCCACATCGAAGCGGCTTTTGTCGAACGCCGGATTTTTTATTACGTCGGCAAAGATTTCAAGGCCCGTATCGATGTCTTTCTTAAGGACGGAAAGTGAGACCGAGCCGCCCTTGCCGCTTATGCCGGTTTCTACGGACGCTCCGAGGAACTCCAGTTTTTCGTCCAGTTCTTCCGGAGGCATTGATTGGACGCCGCCGGAGCGCCACACCGATCCGGTAAGCGACGCCAAGCCGATTTTATCCGAAGGCTCCCACGCGCCGCCTATCCGTACCTTCGCCGATACTTGGATTATGGGCAGTTCGTGGTCTTCCATGAGGTGGAGCACCATGCCGTTGCCAAGAACCACGCGTTCCGTCTTGGGAATCTCGAACTTCAATGGAGGGAACTCAAGCTCCGAGGGGTGGGGAGCTTTTTTTGCATATGCCGGCGCCGATAGCGAAAGGACGCCCAGGAATGCGATAAGTACCCGGAGTTTCATTTTGCGTTTTCACCCTTTTTTTTCTGTACCAAGGTCGTCACCGTCCTGTTGCTTTTGACGAAATATTTTTTTGCCGCCTCCATAACGTCATCGGATGTGATTTTTTTAATCTCGTCGGTGTAGCGGGTCAGGTAGCGCCAGTCGCCCAGGAGGAGTTTGTATTCCGAAAGGCTTCTTGCCAGCCCGGAATTCGAACCGAGCCTGAAAATGAAATCCGACTCCGTGTTGTTTATCACTTTTTGCAGTTCGTAATCGGATATCGGTTCCGTTTTAAGTTTTTCCAGCTCGGCATAAACGGCCTCTTCCAGTTCTTTTGTGGTGTGAGGCGCGCGCGGCGTTCCGTGGAAAACGTAAAGATTGTCGTAGCGGCTTCCGGGCGCCGTGTAGCCGCCAACCGAAACCGCGATGCCTTTTTCCAGAACAAGCGATTTGTACAGGCGCGAGGTTCTGCCTTCGGTAAGCACGGCGTGTATTACATCGAAAACGTAGTCGTCCTTGTGTGGCATGGTCGGCTTGTGAAACCCGATCATTACCCGCGGCTCGGCGTCGAACTCCACTTCTATGCGCCGCTCTCCGATCCTCGGCGGTTCCACCGTGGAAAAACGCGGCGGTATCGTTTGCGCGGGTATGTCGCCGAAATATTCCTTCATCGTTTTGTAAACGTAGTCGGGGTCGATGTCGCCGACTATCGTTACGACGGCATTATTGGGCGAATAGTAGGTTTTAAGGAACTGCGCCACCTTCTGCTTGGGCAGAACCGATATGTCGCTCATCCACCCTATGATGGGCCTTCCGTATGGGTGCGCTATGAATGCGGAGGAGATGAACATTTCGTAAAGAGCGCCGTTGGGCGAAGTTTCGGTGCTTCGCCTGCGCTCTTCCAGTACCACGTCGCGTTCCGGATAGTATTCGCGCAGTACGGGAGACTTTATCCTGTCCGATTCAATCCATGCCCATAGCTCGAACTTGTTTGCGGGCAGGCTTACGACGTAAGTCGTCGTGTCGATACTTGTAAAGGCGTTAAAGCCGCTGCCGCCATTGCGCGAGTATATGGAGGCCATCTCGTTCTTGACGATGTACCGGCGCTGTTCGTTAAGGGCGGCAGTAAGCTCGTTTTCCAGGCGGTCGATTTTTTCCTTTTCGGCCTTGCCGCCTTTCCTTCGCTCGGTATCCAGCTCTTCGCCCAGTTTTTCAACTTTTTTCATTTCTGCGCTTTCTTTTACGAAATCCGTTGTGCCGATAGTTTCGGTGCCTTTAAAAAGCATGTGTTCGAGGATGTGGGCGGTGCCGGATTGTCCCCTCTGTTCGTCCACGCCTCCGGCCAAAAACCTTATATAGGCGGAGAAAGTAGGGGAGGACTGCCGCCTGACGACAAGTATGCGCATTCCGTTGTCGAGGGTGAACTCCTTTACGCGGTCTTCAAGCGAGAAAGCGCGGGACGGCGGCGCAAACCACCACCCCATGAACAAAAGCGCGGTTAGGATTATCCGGCATAAGGCCGGCTTGATATTATTATCGTCTTCCAATTAGCGTTGTTTTCTCTCCGATCATATTAGAATTCAATTTTATAAAGCAAACCG
>JAZFVB010000002.1:0-5237 GCA_036447515.1 Nitrospinota bacterium | reverse complement strand
CCACGCTAATGGGAAAGAAAGCAGACGGCAGCTTTACGGGCCGCTTCGTAGGCCATCACTACAACCGCGACGGCAAATCCATGGACGAACTTCACTTTACCGCCTTCACCCGTTCGTACATTGGAACGCTGGGGTTTGATAAGCAAATAGATCAGGCGGAAATCGGATACTACTTCCGCACCGACCGCGATCCCAACGGGAACAGTTACGAGACGCTGGTGCGCAGGGAATCGGACCTTATCGACGATACCGTAAACGAGGGGGGCTTCGGCCTGGACGTAACGTACATGGTCAAGGAACTTTCCATGAAGTACCTGTCCGGCAATAGCTGGATAGACGAATGGGATTCTGTTACTACCGATGCCCTTCCGAAGGCCGTATCGGTGGAACTCACGCTAGGCGACGGCGAAAGGGAGTATTTCTTTTCCGCCATAGCAACGGTAATGGCGGACGAAATATCATGAAAAACGCAATTAATAACGAAAGCGGAACTGCGCTTTTGGTAACGCTTGTCGTCATCGTGATAATGACCGTAACCGTAACGGAGTTTATGTACGCCACATGGGTGGAGGCCAGCCTTGCCGCGAATTTCCGCGACGACGCGCGCGCCGTATCTATAGTCGGGTCCGCCGTTACAGCCGCGCGCGAAGTAATAAAGGTATCAAGCAGCCAGGAGATGAACGAACTTATAAACTTCTTTCCCGAAGTGCCGCTGGTTGTGGAAGACACGTATGCCTTCGTAAGGATAGAAGACGAATCGGGCAAGCTGGACATGAACCTTCTGGACGGCGACAGCTATTCCGAAAAGCGCGTTGAAGTTTTCAGAAGACTCCTTCAACAACTCGGCCTCGACCCCGACATATCCAACGCCGTTGTGGACTGGATAGACTCCGACGGCGAGGTTAACGGCGCAAGGGGCGCGGAAGACGGGTATTACATATCGCTGGAAAGGCCGTACCCCTGCAAAAACGCAAAACTGGATTCCCTCGAAGAACTGAAAAGAATACGCGGCGTAACGCCGGAGGTTTACGCCAAAATCAAACCGTTCGTAACTATAAGGTCGGACAAGAAAATAAACATTAATACCGCGCCCTTCCGCGTGATTTTGGCGTTGCATGAAAACATTACCAAGACCATGGCAAGGGACCTCATCAACAGGCGCTATTCAACATTGTTTGTCAACAAGATAGATATAAAGAACGTGCCCGGCTTCGACGACACGATATATATCGGCGATAACGGCATAAGCGGAATCATAGACGTTACAAGCGCCACCTTCTCCATTACGGCCAGCGTGGAACTGGGCGAAGTGTCCAGGACTGCCCGCGCCATCTACGTAAGCATTGGGAATGGAGCAAAGGGCAAGACGGCGTACTTCGCCATAAAGGGAGGGCTTTCGTGATGGCCGTTTACGTCGGGCTTGAAATAATCACCGAGATTTCGCCTGAAACTTCTGCCGAAGCTTCAGGTAAAAAGACGGCGGGACGGTTAAGGGCGGCGGTTCTCCAAAAGAAATGGAACCGGCTGGAACTTCTGGAAACCGCCGACGCGGATTTCTCCGGTTTGGACAACCTTCCCGAAGCGTTGGAAGGGATAG
Organism: Nitrospinota bacterium; assembly: GCA_036447515.1. Classification (GTDB taxonomy): domain Bacteria; phylum Nitrospinota_A; class UBA7883; order JACRGQ01; family JACRGQ01; genus JAZFVB01. The sequence goes on along the minus strand of JAZFVB010000002.1, from coordinate 3,640 downwards.
CATCGATCTTTGCCTCGTACCGCGCCGTCTGGACGGTGGGCGTTGGGCACGGTGAGTTTTCTTTCCGGCATCTCGATTTCCCGTTCAAAAACGCAAGGGCCATAAAGGCCGCCCTGCCTGCGGCAATGGAAGCCGAAATACCGTGGTCGGCGGAAGATATAGAAACGTCCCACCTTTTGATTTCGTCGTCCGGGGACGGAGCAAAAGTCCTGGCATGCGCCGTACCCAACGAACGCATAGACTTCTACCGCAACGCGCTTAAGGAGGCGGGCATAAACGCGAGGGTCGTAACGCCGTCCTCGGCGGCGCTCCTGTCGTTTTACAAAAACGTCCTTGACCCTTCGGCCAAAGGCGGTGGAACCGAAGCGGTAATAGACGTTAACCGGAACCGGATGCAGCTCTGCCTGATCCGCGAGGACGGCTTTACGGACTTCTTTTCGGAGGAGGCGGAACCTTCGGCCCTGGAAAGGTTCGTTGCGGCAAACGATGCAAAGCCCGAACGGACTTTCACCGGAGGGCCCCACGCCGGAAGGCTAACGGAATACGGCGACGACCTTTCCCAAGACCTTTCCCAAGACCTTTCATGGAAGGACGGGCTTAAAGAAACTCTGGCTACCGAAAAAAATGCGCATGAGCATATCGTCCCCATTGGCCTGGCGGCGCGCGGTTTTTCGGGGGAAGGCCTGGATTTTTCGCGTACACAACCTTCCTCGAAAGCGCTGAGGCCCCTGCGTTTTGCCGCTGCCGGCGCGCTGGCGTGCCTCTTTTTGTGGACGGGTTCGCTTGCCTACGGCAACGCCGTAAAAGGGAATATCCTCAAAAAGACAAAAAGCGAAATAAAGCGCGCGTTCGATTCGGCCCTTCCCGGCGTGCGAATGGTAAAACCCGCCTTGCAGCTTAAGCAGGAAGTGGAAAAACTCGATCAAAGGCTGCGTAGCACGGGGGTGGGAGGCGAAGGCCGCGTTGATTTCCTGTGGGTGCTTACGCGGATATCGAAAAACCTGCCGGACGCAATAGAGGTGGAAATAGACGAAATCATCTTCAGCCCGGAAAGCGTTACGCTTAATGGAAAGACGGGCTCGTTCGAATCGGTAAGCGGCATACGTGAAGGGCTGATCGGCGCCAAACTCTTTAAAAAGGTGGAAATTGCGGACAGCCGCGCCGGCGTGGAGAGCGGCAAGGTATTGTTCAAGATAAGGATGCGGCTATGATACTGCAATCGGATACAAAAAGGGATATCGTGCTGGGAGCGATTGCGGCGCTCGGAATTATATGGCTCTTTATGGCGCTGGTCGTAATGCCCCTTGGGGAACGCTCCGATACGCTGGACAGGAAGATCGGCAAGGGCCGTAAAGACCTTTCAGAGGTAAGCGCCTTTGCGAGAGAATACAAAAAAAAATCGGCCGCCTTGCCGAAATCGCAGATAGGAAAACGCGCCTTGCCCCTCCTTGCGGAAGTGCAGAAAATCGTGGCGAGCCTGGGCGCCGACAAATATATAAAAAGAATAACTCCCCTGCCGGCAAAGTCGAGGCGGACAAGGGAAGGGCTTTCGATTAACATCGCGGACATGCCTTTGGACCTTTTCGTGAACTTCATGCAAAGGCTTTACGAATCGCCCTCCGTGATAAACATAATGCGCGCAAACGTTAAAACGGCGTATGGAGACCGGGGCAGAATGTCGGCGGAACTTACGCTCTCACCCGCGGTCTAGGACGGGCTGTAAAATGAAGAAAAAATTTACAAAGGCATTGTCGTACACCGTTGTCTTTTCGGCGGCGCTGGCTGCTTTTATTATTACGGGCATCGACGAGGAGGCGGTAAAAAGCAGGCTGGAATCGGAGGCACTGCAAGCGACAGGCATCGAACTGGGGATAGAGACAGTTAACATCACCCTGCCGGCAAATTTATCCATCGAAGGCGTGGACATAAACCACAAAAACGGAACGGCGGTTCATTTCGATAAGTTAAAGGTGCGCTTTCTGTGGAGTTCCCTTTTCACGCTCAGCCCGGCGGTGCGCGTTTCGGCCAATAACGGCGACGGCTATATCCGGGCCGACGTCGGCGCGGGAAGGTTCGGCAAGGGGTTGACGTCCATCGAAATAAGCGGCGAAAAATTTCCGATAGGCAAAACGCTTCTGAAAGCGGGCGAATTCCAATTGCCTTTCGACGCGGAAATAAATATTAAAAACGGGCGTGTGGAAATTGCCGGCGGTATAGAAAAATCGTCCGGCCTTTTGGAACTGAGCGTTGAAAATTTTACCGCCAAAGAGGGCGTGGGCGGAGCTTCGTTTCTGGAAATGGTGAAACCGGAGTCCGTCTTTTGCGCTATCGAGATAAAAAGCGGGGTCCTTTCCACAAAGAACTGCGGCCTTGCCGCATCGGCGATAAGCGTGGAGGTAACCGTCTCTTCGCGCCTTAAACCGATAATCGAAAACACCCCCCTTACAGGCGTCCTGGTCGTAAAGCCCGTTGACCAGATGCTGAAAAGCCTCCTTATGATCTATTCAAAATACAAAAAGAAGGACGGCTCATACCACTTCCCGCTGAGGGGAACTTTCGGCCGCCCGCGCCTGCCCCTTTGAAATAGAACCCTCGACTACGCATGGTAGGTGCATGCGTCCCGCTTGCACACTACAGGCGAAGACGCCTGTAGCTACCACATTACCCGGTAGCGTAGGCGCCCCCTTCGACTTCGCTCCCCTCGACTTCGCGAGGGACAGGCAGGACAGGCTACGCCCGCGCCTGCCCCTTTGATGTGGCGTAGGCAATCCTGCCTGCGTTCCGTGTCATCCTGAGCTTGTCGAAGGACGACACGGATGTGTAGCATAATGCCACTCTACCGGCTTATTTGTTTTTGTTTATAATGTGTACATGAGAGGGAAAAGAGATTACCACAAGATTCTCAACGTACCCCCCGACGCATCAAGAGCCGAAATCCGCAAGGCGTACAAACGGCTGGCCTTTCACTTCCACCCCGACCGCAATACGATAGACGGCGACCTTTTCCTTTTGATACACGAGGCGTACGATGCGCTGATGAACCAGCCGCCATCCGAAAAGTGGCGTCCACAAATACACCCTATCCATTTACAAAGGAAGGGCCAGAGGGTCAGCCACAACCTGATATTCGTAAAGGAAAGGATACGCAAACGCAAAAGCGCGGCAAACTTCTATTTGTTCCACACGCCCAAGATCACGAATAAACGTAAACAGTGCATGAGGTGCCTTGGCTACGGCGTGATAGAAAACCGCTTCAAACTCGCCGAACTATGTCCCCTATGCAGGGGAAGCGGAAGGAAGAAGATAAGCGCGTGAAACTAAAAGGGAGTTAAAGGAATGAGCAGGAAAGTCCTGATCATCGACGACGAGTATTATGAGTGGAAAAATGACACGATTACGGGGACCGATCTTCGCAGCTTGGGCAATGTGCCGGATGGCGCCGAAATATTCCTGGAAGCAGACGGAGAAGAAGATAAAAAAATTGAGCCGGACATGACCGTTTCCCTTGTCGGTGGCGGTATTGAACGTTTTTCAACTAAGAAGATAGATTCTTAACTTTAAACTAATGAAAAGTAGAAGGGATAAAAAGGGAACGGTTCCGCCCTTGCAATTTTTGGTAGCGCAGGCAATCTTGCCTGCG
>JAZFVB010000001.1:0-2965 GCA_036447515.1 Nitrospinota bacterium | reverse complement strand
TTTTTATACGTTGCCGAAGCGTTGCCCGTCGTCAACGTGCGCGTACGCGGCATCGAACTCCATCCGGGAACGGGCATAGGCTACGAATGGCCCAACAGGTGGTGGATTCCTTCGCGTTTGCAGAAATACACTTTCTGACATGGACGCGAAATTAAGCGCCGGTTTGCGGGTTATGCAAACCGCGCTGCCTCCTTCGGGGTTCGCGTGAGCCGGGTACTGGCCGTCATCCCCGCCCGATACGCCTCCACAAGATTCCCCGGAAAACCGCTTGCCTTGCTGGGCGGAAAAGCGGTAATCTTACGCGTTGTGGAACGCGCGCTTAAATGCCGGTACGTCGATGAAGTGTCGGTGGCAACGGACGACGAACGCATCGCAAAAGCTGTCTCCGAAGCCGGTTACAGCGCGGTCATGACATCGCCGGACCACGCGACGGGAACCGACCGAATAGCGGAGGCGGTTAAAAACAGCGACGCCGAAATCATCGTAAACATACAGGGCGACGAACCTATGATAGACACCGAATCGGTTGACGAAGCCGTAAAGGCTCTTTTGGACGATCCCGCCCTGAACGTATCCACCCTTGCCGTGCCGATTACCGAAACGGAGGAGTTCGAAAACCCGAACGTGGTGAAAACCGTAACGGACAACGACGGCTACGCGCTTTATTTTTCACGCTCGCCGATACCGTACAATCGATCTGGTAACCGCGGCGGCGAAAAAGATTCGGCTATGAAGCATCTTGGAATGTACGTTTACAGGCGCGACTTCCTATTGAAATTCGCCGCCATGAAGCCAAGCGAACTGGAAAAGTCCGAACAGCTTGAACAGTTGCGAATCCTGCAAAACGGCCACAAGATTAAAGTAATCACGGCTGAACGCGACAGCATAGGCATCGACACGCCGGACGATTTAAAAAAGGCGGAGGAACTACTTGAAGTCTAAATTTATCTTTGTTACTGGCGGCGTCCTGTCGTCGCTCGGCAAGGGCCTCAGCGCCGCCTCGATAGGCGCGCTTCTGGAGATGCGCGGCCTGAAGGTAACGTTCCTGAAGCTCGACCCGTACATAAACGTCGATCCCGGCACAATGAGCCCCTACCAGCACGGCGAGGTATTCGTTACGGACGACGGCGCGGAAACCGACCTCGACCTCGGCCATTACGAACGCTTCGTATCTACCGTCATGGGGCGCGTCAACAACGTCACCACCGGAAAGATATACGACTCCGTGATACGCAAGGAAAGGGAAGGCAAATACCTCGGCGCCACGGTGCAGGTGATACCGCACATTACCGACGAGATAAAGGACCATGTAAGAAATGCCAGCAAGGGTTACGACATAACGATCTGCGAAATCGGCGGCACCGTTGGCGACATCGAATCGCTTCCGTTCCTGGAAGCTATGCGCCAGTTGCGCTTCGAGATGAACATGAACGACGTCGTTTACGTCCACGTTACCCTTGTTCCATACTTAAAGACCTCGCAAGAACTTAAAAGCAAACCGACCCAGCATTCGGTCCAGAAACTGCGCGAGATAGGCATACAGCCCGACGTCCTCATTTGCCGCAGCGAAACGACGCTGCCGGAAGCGACAAAGAAAAAAATATCCCTCTTTTGCAACGTGCATAAACACTGCGTTATAAACGCGCCGGACGTGAAATCTATTTACGAACTCCCTTTAGTCTTCCACGGCGAAAAACTGGACGACATACTCCTTGAAAAGCTGGACAAAAAAGCGCCGACCAAAGAACCGGACATGTGGAAAGCGATAGTGCAGAAAACGCTTCACCCGGAAAAGATGGTGACCATCGCCGTAGTCGGCAAATACGTTGGGCTTGCCGATTCGTACAAAAGCCTTACCGAGGCGCTCACGCACGGCGGAATAGCCAACGACGTGGGAGTGGAGCTTCGGTGGTTGGACGCCGAAACGCTTAAGCCGGAAAACATCGAAAACCAGTTCAGCGGCTGCGGCGGAATACTTGTTCCCGGCGGCTTCGGCGAAAGGGGCATAGAGGGGAAAATAGAGGCCGTCCGACTGGCAAGGGAAAAGAAGATTCCCTATTTCGGAATCTGCCTCGGCATGCACTGCGCCGTTATCGAGTTCGCCCGCAACGTTTGCAATATAAGCGACGCAAACAGCGCGGAATTCAACGGAAAGACGGCGAACCCGGTTATCGACCTTATGCCCGACCAGGTAGGAAAGAAATTGGGCGGAACGATGCGGCTAGGTTCGTATCCATGCAGGCTCAGGAAAAATACTCACGCTTTCTTGGCCTACAAGCAGAACATAATCCACGAAAGGCACAGGCACCGATACGAGTTCAACAACAAGTACCGCATGCAGTTGGAAGAGGCGGGAATGGTCTTCGGCGGCCTTTCGCCCGACGGCAACCTGGTGGAGATAGTCGAAGTGAACGATCACCCGTGGTTCGTGGCGGGGCAGTTCCATCCGGAATTCAAGTCGTCGCCACTGAAGCCGCACCCGCTCTTCACGTCGTTTATCGACGCCGCCAAAAAGCTGGAGTACCTTTTGTAAATGGTTTCGCAAAAGGTCGTCAAAGCTGGCGCCGTAAAAGTCGGCAACGCATTGCCGCTTACGCTTATCGCGGGACCGTGCGTGATAGAAAACGAAAAGAGCGCCCTTATCGCGGCGGAGAAAATAAAAAAGATTACCGACGACCTTAAAATAGGTTTCATATACAAATCGTCGTACGACAAGGCAAACCGCTCATCGCTCGATTCGTTCCGGGGCATCGGGATAAAGCGCGGTCTGACTATCCTGCAAAAGGTCAGGCAGAAGTTCGGCGTGCCGGTGCTTTCCGACGTTCACGGCGAACAGGAAATACCCGCCGCCGCCGAGATACTGGACGTTATCCAGATACCGGCCTTTTTATGCAGGCAGACGGACATGCTCGTCGGCGCGGCGCGCACGGGAAAAGTTATTAACGTAAAAAAGGGACAGTTCATG